>DATLOS010000404.1:0-29525 GCA_035536155.1 Elusimicrobiota bacterium | reverse complement strand
GGGTAGGGCGCGAAGTAGAGGTTGCCGAACTCGCTCTCGAAGTTGACCCGCTGGTGCACGCCGGCCGCGGTGAGCGCGAGGTCCATCTGGCGCTCGATCCGGAAGTAGCCGCCGTCGCCCCAGTCGCGCCCCCAGGAGTTGCGCACGATCCAGTAGCGCACGAGGCGACTGCCCGGCGTGCCGGGGAAAGGGACCTTCTCCTCGCCCCAGCCGACGACGGCCACCGCGTGGCCGCCCTCGGGCTCGGCGTTCGCCGCCGGGTCGGCGCGGATGTCGGCGAGGAAGTCGAGCGCTGTGTAGACCCCCTTCGGGCTCTGGTCGAAGAAGCGCCCGAAAGACTTGTAGACGTTGAAGCCGCACGCGATCGTGCTGTAGTTGAAGATGTCGGCCTGGAACCACTCCTCCATCGAGGCGATGTCCGCGGGGCCCTGGGCCAGGTCGTCGGGCGTGTAGTAGCCGTAGCGGTCGGCCTTGTAGAGCGGCCCCTGGCGGCCGGCGAGCGCGGGGTCGAGGAACTCGGGCGTGCAGAAGGCCTTCGCGTCGCGCTCGTCGCCGAAGAGGCAGGCCCAGTCCTGGACCGAGAAGTCCGAGATGAGGAGCATCCCCTTCCCGGGGTCGCCCTTCTTGCCGCAGGCCATGATCAGCGGCATCGCGATGTGGTTCCCCTCGCAGCCCTTGCAGGTCGTCGCCAGCGAGCCCAGGAGGCTGCGCAGGTCGCCGGGGTCGCGGCCGGCCGAGTACTGCGCCGCGGCCCACTTCGTCGCGGCCAGGCCGCAGAGGTCGTGTGTGCAGTCCTCGAAGCCCACGACGGGGCAGCGGTCGCGCATCTTGGGCGCGAAGGCCGCGGTGTAGTAGGCCGAGATGCGGTTGCGCGACTCGACAGGGTACAGCGCCCGCGCGTCGGCGTTGACGACGCCGCTGATCGGCGCCTGCATGCCGGCCTCGCCGGTGCAGACATTCAGCGGCTCGAAGAAGCGCGAGACGATGCAGGCCTTCTCGTGGAAGCGGTCCAGCAGCGCCTTGCGGATCGTGTCGGTGAAGGTCGAGGACACCGCGAAGGCCCAGCACGAGCCGCAGCCGGCCTGGTCCAGGGGGACGCTCAGGATCGAGTTGGTGCTGCCGTCGGAGGCGCGGTAGAACCAGCTCGAGACGACCTCCGGCGGGACGCCGTCCGGCCGCCGCGGGTCGAACTGGCGCGGGAGGTCGGCCCCCTTCACGGGGTAGGCGATCGTCGCCGGGTCGAGCCGCTCGGGGTGCGCGCGGATCGACGCGAGCATGTTCGCGCTCAGGCGGCCCACGGTGATGGTGTTGAAGAGCCTCGGCGTCTTCTTCATCAGCCCGTGGGCGCTCGCGCCGCGGGGCGTCGTCTGGCTCGCCATGTATGTCGCCCCGCAAACTCCTCGGTCCGCGGCGCTATATGGCGGGCGGCGGCGATCCACGCGCAGACCTCCAGGCGGCCCTGCTCCCCGCGCCGGGCGCCGGCACGGCCGGCGGCCCCGGCCGGTCCAGGGCCAGCTCGACCGTCACCGTCGACCTCAACAGCGCGTCCGAGCTGCCCGGCCTCCGGCCCGGCTCGAGCCGGGGGCGGCGGGGCTCGTCCGCGGCCGACCTCACGCCGGGGCGGGACCTCGCGGCGCTGCAAGACGACGCGCTCCAGCTCGAGCGCGCCGGCTCGGAGGCCGCCCGCTTCTGGTTCGCCGCCGGCTGGGCGCTGGCGGTCGCCCGGTTCCTGGTCTGGGCCGCCGCCGCGCTCCTGGTGCTGAAGCTCCTCCTCGTCGACTGGCCCGAGCCCGCGGTACGCAACGTGCTCTACGCCTGCTTCGCTCTCTTCGTCGTCGCGGCTCTCCTGACGGGCATCGAAAAAGGCAGTGGCTGCGCGGGCAAGGGCGCCGCAGGGCTGCTGGCCGCGCGGCTGGCGCGCGCCACGCACCAGACCCTGCAGGACGCGGACGGGGGCGCAGACCCTGTCAGCCTCGAGGCCGTCCGCAGCTACGCCCGCCACGCTTTCCGCCAGATCCAGGCGGTCCTCTCGCCGGAGCCCGACGTCATCCTTGTGCCGGCTTAGCCGGCGGGGCCAGCCACCGGGCCAGCGCCGGCCGCGCCACGCGCGCGCGCTCGGCCTCCGCCCACCAGGCCGCCAGGTCGGGCCAGGTGCCGGGCGCGACCGCCCACGGCTTGTCGCCGCCGTGGAAGTGCCAGGCCTTGATCGGCCCGGCGCCGGCGCCCCAGCCCGCCTTCCGGGGGATCGCCTCGTAGCGGGGGTGGACGTGGCGCCAGGCCCGGCCCGCGCGGGCCGTGAACTCGACGATGCTCGTCTCGTCGGCGCCGCTGCCCCGGACCCGGTGCCGCGCGCCGTACGGCGCGTTCTCGGCGAGGAAGGCGCGGAAGCGGCCCGCGGCCTGCGCGTCGGTGTCCAGGACGACGAGCGCCGCGATCGCGGTGAAGGTCGGGCTCTCGAGCGCCTCGAGCAGCAGCTCGGGCGGCAGGACCGCGCCGTGCGGCAGCTCGGCCGCGCCGGCGTGGCGGCGGCGCCACCAGCGGAGGTAGGGGGACTCGGCGTCGAGCCAGGCCGAGCAGAAGCACCCCGCCGGCGCCGGCAGCCTGAACAGCTCGTCGGCGTTCTCGACGAAACACATGTCGGCGTCGACGAAGATCACCCGGCGCCACTCGGTGAGCCCCAGGCAGTTCCACTTCGTGTAGGCCTGGCTGATCCACGGGTACAGCTTCCGCTGCTTCTCGGTCGGCAGGGGCGCGGTCGGCGCCTCGATGTACGGGACCTCGCGGACGCGGTCGAAGAGCTCGGCCAGGCTGCGGCGCGCGTCGGGGCTCACGTCCGGCGTGACCATGCACACGAGAGCCCGCGTGGTCTTCACGCGGCGCAGGGAGTGCGCCAGGACGAGCGCGCCCGGCACGAAGGCGTCGCCGCGCATCACGAGGGTGACCCACGCCTGGTCTGACGGCTGGGCCGCGCGAGCTCCCTTGCGGGCACCGCCGAGCGTCGCGCGCGGCCCCAGGCTTACGCCGGGCATCCCGGCGGCGGCCAAAACGACGCAGAAAAGGAAGGCGAGGCACGCGAGAGCCAGCATCATATAGGCGCGCCCGGATCGCCGCGCTGGGCGCCCGACGGCTCGCGGCTCGCCTCGCCCCCTCCGTGGCTCGGCGCGGCCGGCCGGCGGTCCGGACAAGGCTTCGCGGGCGCCAGCGGCGCCATGAGCGCGCCCTGCGAAGCCAAGCGCTGGATGTCCTCCAGCGGGTCAGGGGCGCGGCAGTCCTTTTTGTGGAGCGCCCACGCGGCCTTCTGGCAGTCCCCGCCGCAGTAGGTCGCATCCCGGCAGCGCCCGCAGCGCTTCAGCGGGCGGGCGCCCGCGGCGCCGCAGTGGTGGCAGCCCGGAGAGAGCTCCGCGCAATCCGCCGCGTGGCGGGCGTGGTCCGCCGCGCGACAGGCCTCGCTGCAGTAGCCTACCGCGCGGCACCTGCCGCTGCACGGGACGGGATCCGCGGCCGGCTGGGCGCCGCAACGGGCGCAGCCGCCGCGGCGCTCCGTTCGCCAGGAGCCGGCCGCCGCGGCCCGCCGGCCCGCCTCGCGGCACCGCCGCGCCAGGCCCTGGAGGCCCTCCTCTCGGAGGACCTTGAGCGCCTCGTCCGACAGGATGTCGGGCCGGACCTGCCGGCCTCGACTGTACGCGAGTTCCAGCTCCATGAGCCGCTGCATGTACAGCCGATACAGGTACGCCTCCCGCAGGGACAAGGGCACCGGCCGGGGGCCGCCGAAGGGCCGGCTCTCGGCCGCCGCCCCGAGCATCGCGCGGATCTCGGGCGACGCCGCGGCCTCGGAGGGCGTGCAGCCGGTGCAGCCGCGCACGGCGCACGGGTCGGCGCCCTCGCTCAAGAGGAAGCGCACGGCCGCGGCCGCGCCGCCCGCCGCGGCCAGGTACAGGGGGGTCTCTCCCCGGTAGTTGCCCATGTCGATGCAGTACCGCGGGAGGAGCATCCGGCAGGCGTCGACGTTGTCGGCGCGGCTGGCCAGGTGAAGGAGCGTGTGCCCCGCGCGCCTGGTGCGCACGGCGAAGGGGCCCTTCCCGCGCGCGGCGAGGCCGTCCAGGAGCGCCTGGAGCCGCGCGACCGCCTCGGGGCCTGGGCCGCGCAGGAGGGCCTTCAGTTCGGCGAGCATCTCGGGCTCCATCGCGTCCGTTTGAAAGCCCGCCGTTGCATCAAATGGAACCATTCCGGGATTCGAAGGGGGGCGCGGAACAGGCGGCCGGGCGGCTAGGGCGCCGCCCGGTCCGCCCGCCCACCCTACGCGCCGGCGCTGAAGGGCGGGGCCGCGGCGGATCCGGCGCCGGAGGGCCGACTGGGCCCGTCCGCGGAGCCCAAGCTATTAGCGAGCCCTTCACGTCGTCCTTGCTCGACTCGCATCACCGCAGTGGCGGCTGGACGGGCAGCCGCCTGCAGCGCGCCGAAGAAATCTTTGGCGCGCAGCGCGCGCTCCCCGTCGGGGGCCAGAGCGCTCCGCTCGCCGAGCCCTCCCCCGTCGAGGGCCAGGACACGCACGGGGCCGGCCGGACCACCCTCGTCGGAGACCAGGGCGGCCGCGGCTGCGGGCTCGCGGCCGGGCAGGCCTTCGCGCCCGGCGACCTCGTCTGCGAGTTCGGCCCGCGCTACTTCACGCCGGAGAAGGCGCGCGCGGCGACGAAGGCCGACTGGGCGCCGGTCGTCGAGCGCTTCGACCACGCGTACTTCGCGCACAGCGGGGCCGTCTACGTCGGCGACGCGACCGACTACCGGAGCGGCTGCCTCGTGAACGACTTCGCGCCGCCGGCGCTGATCCTGCGCCTGGCCGCGTGCCGCCACGCGCTCGCGGTCGCGTCCTGGCGGCTCCAGTACACGAAGGCCGCCGGGCTGTCGGCGGCGATCAACGTCGGCCTCCGGGAAGCGGAGGGGCGCCTGCGGGTCGTCGCCCTGCGGCGCATCCGGGCGGGCGAGCCGCTGCTCGCCGCCTACGGCCCCGCGTTCTGGGTCGAGCGGGCGCTCCTCGACCGGGAGACGCCGGCCGCGCACGCCGCGCTCCTCGCCTACTACCTGGCCGAGGTGGCGACCAGAGAGTCGGACTTCCGCCCGCTCCCTCTCGTCCTGCGGCAGGCCGGGGTCTTCCACGTCTGCGTCCCCATGAAGCGCGAGCTGAAGGGCGACGGCGGGGTCATCTGGTTCGACGGCCGGCCGCCCTCGAGCGGCGGCCGAGTCGAGGCGCTCCGGGCCCTGGGGCGGCTCTGGCCGGAGGCCTCGGACCTGGGGCGCTGGCTCGAGCTCGCGAGCGCGCAGGGCGCGCCCGAGTGCCTCCAGGTGCGGCGGTTCGCGCCGGCCGAGGCGGTGCGCGCCGACTGGGACCTCCCCGCCGCGCACGCCTGCGTCGTCTGCGGGGCCGCCAAGCCAAAAAGATGCAGCCACTGCCGCGCGAGCCTCTACTGCGGCCCGCCCTGCGCGGCCGCCGACCGGGGCGTCCACCGCGAGACGTGCGCGGCGCTCCCCGCCGAGGTCGCCGCCCTCCGCGCGGCCGCCGGGCTCCCCGCGCGCGCGGGGCCGGGCTAGGCCGGCCGGCCGAGACACTCGGCGAACAGGGCGCGCACGGGGTCGGCCGCGGGGCCGGCCTCGTACGTCCGGAAGGCCAGCGCCTTCGCGCGGAGGGGGACGCCCGTTTTTGCCGAGAGCTCCTGGTACTGCACGGTCAGCGGCTTGCCCTTCAGGTCGCGGTCGAAGCGCGTGAGCGGCCGGCCGTCGGCGCCGGTCACCCGCTGGCCGAGGCAGCGGTAGAGCTTCTGGCGCTCCTCGTAGGTCATGTCCTTGGGCGTGACCGTGAACTCGCGGCCCCCGTCCGTCCGGCAGACCCAGAGGATCGCGCCGACGTCCTTGCCCCGCGTACCCTGCGCGAAGCCGACGACCTTGAACTCGGCGTCGAAGGTCGGCTTGAGCTTGAGGAGCGCCGGCGAGCGGTGGTTGCCCGCGCCGTACTCGTAGCCCGCGGCGTCCTTGCGCGCGATGGCCCCCTCGTAGCCCTCGGCGAGGAAGGCCTGGGTCAGGCGGTCCAGATCCCCCTGGCTGCCCGCCCGCAGGCCTTCGACGCGGCGGACGTGGGGCGGCGCCGGGCCGGCGAACAGCGCCGAGAGGTAGCGCTGGCGGCAGCGGCTCGCCATGTTGTGCCCCCGGGCGATCGCCGCCGGGAAGAACACGTCGAAGACGTGGAACTCGAGGGACTGGCCGGCCTTCTCGCAGCGGCGGGCCTGGCCCGAGATCCAGTTCAGGTCCTTGCCCGGGACGAACAGCTCGCCGTCCAGGTACGGCACCGCGCCGGCGTACGCCGCGGCGGCCGCCGCCGGCACCCCGCACTCGAGCGGGTCGGCCCTCGCCGCCCCGAGGAACGCGGCGAGCTCGGCGGCCAGCTCGGGCTGGCCCACGTAGGCCGCGCCGGTCCGGGAGTACCGGTCCAGCCCCCGGTCCGGGCGCAGGAAAGCCACCTGGCGCACCCCGTTGAGCTTCCGCTGCACCGTGACCCCCTCCTTGAAGTCGGCGGGGCCCAGGACCGCCCTGCTCGTCTGGCCGACCTTCGACGCCAGCATCGGCAGGGGGCGCTCGGGCGGCCGCTTCTGGTCCCCGGCCGGCGCCGGCGCGGCGGCCTGCCCGGCCTTCGGCGCGCGGACGGGCGCGACCGCGAGCCGCGCGTCGGCCCGGCGCTTGTGCGTGTTGTAGAGGCCCAGGGCGTCGCGGAGGGCCTGGGTGATCGCGTTCGTCGCGTTGCTCCGCCCGAGGTTCTTGCCGGCCGCGACGTAGGTCGGCTGGGCTGGGAGGACCTTCCCGCCGACCTGCTGCGCCTCGACGAGGATCTCCGCCCGGAGGCCCGGGAGGGGCGGCGACGGCCGGGCCAGCATCGCCGGCGTGACCGGCACCGGCGCCTCGCCGCGCAGGAGGCGCACCCGGATCGTCCAGGCCCGCGGCGCGCCGCGCGAGTCGCGGTAGTCCAGCCGCGGGAAGGCGTAGACTGTCCGCTCTTCGTTGAAGGCGCCGGGCATCCGGCCGGCCGCGATTGCGGCGCCCACGTCTGCGATCGGTGCGGTCGAGGCCATTGCTCTGCCGCGGGGCGGTTCAAACCGCCCGCCCCAAAACTGAACCGGCGCGGCGGCAGACAATGGCGCTACGCTCCGTCGACCTGCCGGAGTCGGCCGAGGCCCTGGCCGCCGCTGTGTGCGCCTGGGGCCGCGAGGTCCTGGAGCGGTACGGCTGGACCGCGCGGGGCGACGAGTTCGCCTGCAACGGCTGCCCCGCGACAGGCTCGCTCTGCGAGATCTTCGCGACCGCGCGCCCGTTCCATCCGGTCGGCCTCCCGGGCGCGGGCGTGTGCCGGGAGCAGGCCAGGCGGCGGCGCGTCTACGGCCGGGAGCTCGCCACCCGCCCCGCCGCGGTGGGGACGGCGGCGCGGCTTCCCGCGGCCCTGGTCGGGCTGGTGATGGCGTACGAGCCGACCTTCGGGCTCGTCCTCGGCCGAGGCTACCTGCTGGGCCCGCCGCCGGGCCGCGCCGGCGACCATTCGGACTGCAGCCTGTGCCTGCGCCAGAGGCTGTGGGCCCCTGGCACGCAGGCCGCGCCGCGGCTCGCCTTCGCGCTCGCCCAGTGCGACGCGCGGAACCGGGGCGCGCTGGAGCTCGCGCGCCAGACCTGGTACCAGGACGCCGCGCAGTACGTGGCCTGGCATCCGCGCCCGTGTGGCTCCTGCGGCAGGCTGATGGCCCTCGCGCAGCAGAAGGCGCTGTGCCCCGGGTGTTCAGGGCGCGGCGTCGGGCTGCGGTGCCAGTGCGTGGAGATCCCTTGGCTCGGCTGCTTCTACTGCCAGGAGTTCGTCCCGTTTCCGGTCTTGAAGGGGCTTCCCTCGCGCGCGGGGCCGCGGCCGGCCGCGCGGGGCGGCCGCCTCTTTTGCCCCCGGAATTGAAAACCGCAGGGGAGGCCAACATGGAAACACGAGCCAGGAAAGCGAAACGAGAGGCCCGCTGCCCGGCGCCGTTCTCGGCTCGGCTCGTCACCCGCGGCGGGATCGTCGCTCAGCCCGACTGCAAGCGCTGCGCTGTCGATGCCTTTGCGTCGCCCGCGGACGCCAACGCCTTCGCCACGACTGAGGGCGCGGCCGTCGGCTGTCTCCCCTGCAAGCGACTGCGCTACTGGGACTTCAGCTTCGACGGCCAACCGGTCCGCCTCGTGGGCGCCCCGGACGCGGAGTTCGTGGTCTTGCGGGCCGGAGAGGTCCTGCTGGTCCGCGTCCGCTGCCTCTCGTGCCTCGTGACCAGCGGAGCTCTCTTCCGGCGCGACGGGGCGCACGTGCCGATCCTCACGTGCTGCAAGCAGGGCCGGCTCTTGTGGCGGGAAGGGGACAGTCTGGGCGCCTTGTGAGCTCGCCTTTTTGGATGGGGCCGGCCCGGACAACCGAATGGCGAAGAATGCTGCCCCGCTTGAGGGCCCTTTGTCTGGGGGTTTGCCGACCGCGTCGGCCGGCGACATCCCAGCCGCAGACGGCGTGATCTGCCGGCTGTGGCGATCCGCCGAAACCAAGGACGCGCCAGCGTTCGTGTCCCTCCGGCACACCGCGCCCCAGGATGTCCCGCACGCCGCCCACACGAGCGCCATATTCGACGCACTCGACACCGGCGGGACCTCCGGCTGGGGCCCTGTGGAGCTCCCCGCGTCAGCCTTCGCGGCGCCTAAGAGCGGGGTGTACTGGGTCGAGTACCAAGCCTCTTGGCGACCCAAGGGGGTCGCCACCGGTGGCCGCAGCATCTGGATCGAGGTGAACTCGGCCACGATTGGCACGGCTTGCCGGTCCACCGGAGCGCCCACGGCTGGGCGGATCGAGGCTCGCCGGGCCGCCGAGATGACTATGGTAGGGCTGGTCGGTGTCACCGCTCCGTGCATCGGCACCGCGCATCTCCGGCTGGACCGGGGTGACACTGTACGCCTGGTCGTCGCGCAGGCCCTCGGCGCCGACACCGCGATTGTTGCGCGCCTCGCTCTGGCCTACATCTGCCCCTGACCGGCGCGAACGCCGCCGAGGGCGGTCCCTGGCCGCGGATCCGCCCCGGACGGCAGAGCGGCCCGGCAGTTGCGCGCCACTGCCGGCCACCCTGCAGGCGCGCCGCTCTGTTTCTGCAGGAGTATCAGCGCATGGCGGGTGTCAACACACCCGGAACGCTCTACCTGGGGAACCTCCCGGCCACGCCGCGGATCTCGATCGGGCGCGGGGACGCGCTGGTCGTCGACAACTCGACGTCGCCGGCCACGATCACCCTCGCCGGCGATGTCAAAAATACGCCGGTTTACGCGTTCATCCAGAGCACCACGACACAGAATGTCCTGAACGCGACCAACACGAGTATCATGTTCAACGCGCTCGACACGGCGCGCGCCAGAGGCGGCGCCGCGACCTCCGGTTGGGGGACCGTGAATCTCCCCACGTCGGCTCTCACGGTGCCCAAAAGCGGGATGTATCGGGTCGAGTTCCAGGTCTCTTGGTTTCCCGATTTGTCCGCCACCGGCTTCCGCGATGTCTGGTTCGAGGTGAACTCCGCCGCGCCAGGCACGACCCGCCCGTTCGCCGACGCGTCCACGACCGGGCTGGTCGGCGCCACCACCTCGTGCAACGGCTCGATGACGCTCCGGCTGAACCAGGGCGACGTCGTGAGCCTGGCGGGGGCCCAGACGAGCGGCGTCACCATACGGATCCTCTGCGACGGCACCACCGTCACCTCGTGTTTCGGCGTGATCTACGACGGCCCCTGATCGGCGCCCGCGCCGCCGGAGAGGATCCGCCCGCTGGCGACGCTCCACGTCGAGATCGCCGACCCGTCCGCGGCGAGGAAATCGTGCACGAATGTGCTGGTCCCGTCGCGGATGGCCTGGCTGAGCGCGTCGGCCAGCGCCTGGGCGCGGAGTGCCCGCCCGACGACGACGGTCCGGGCCGCGGTCTGGAGGGGCGCCAACGTCGCCATTCCGAGGTTCGGCGCGGCAAAGTGGACCGCGGCCTCGCGGCCTTCCGGCAGCGCGCCGAGGCGCCTCGCGTGCGCCACGATGGTCTCGGCCGTCTCCCGCTTGTGCTCCACCCCCGCGTTGAACACGATGATCCACGCGAGTTTCCCGTCGGGGACCTCCCTCTGCAGGCATCGCGGGCGGTCGCCCGGGTCGGCGCACAATCTTTTGTGCTCGCCCCAGTGCGCCTTCTGGTGCTCCGGCCCGCAGTAGCCGACCCGCTTGCACCTCGCGCATACCTTGAGCCCCTCGGTTTGGTGGCAACCCGGACACGGGAGGGGGCGCGGCATCGTACAACCAATAAACGCGACTATCTGTTGCAGCTCCTCGATTACGCCGGCCGTTATGCCACCGGCCTCCGGAGAAACCCTCTTGATACGTGTCCGTCTCGGCATCGGAACAGTCAGCCTGGCCCAAAATGAACGCGACCAGATATATCCAATGGAGATCTGCAAGGGCTGCAGGAGAGCATACCGCAAGCGCACGCTCGAGCTCTACGGCGGCGCCGTCTGTGGCAGGTGCTGCGGGGCGGCGATGGAGCGCAGAGATGCTGTCGATGAGTACATCCGGAGCGGTGTTGTTCCGAGCGGAGAGGGACGAGCGCGCGAGGGGGAAGCGCCCCCGGGCGAGAGCAAGCGCCGCGTCTCGTGCCGCGTCCGGGGCGGGCGCTCGAGCTCCGTGAACTCGGGCAACTCGGCGCCCGATATCGACCTGACCGGAGACGACGATAAATACCCGGCGGCCCCGATGGCGCGAGAAGCGAGCCCGCCACGCAAGCGGCCGGCTCCGTCCGCCCAGAGCCCGAGCCCGAGCCCGCCGCGCAAGCGCGCGGGCCCGGCCGCCCGGAGCCCGAGCCCGCCGCGCGAGGCGCCGTCGGCCATGGAGGACAGCAAGCTGTTAAAGGCGATCCTCCGAGGCACGAGGCTCGCAGACTTGGCACGCCGACGTTTCAAGAGCGTCGCGCTCCTCGCCGACTATCTGGGCCGACAACCGGACCTGCTCCAGGCCTGGAAGGACGAACGTGAGCGGATCACGGCGGCCGACGGGGCGAAAGCCCCGGTGATCGCAGACCTCGACGGAGACGATGGAGTGTTCTTCAGGGGCGACGACGAGACCGAGTTCGCGTAGGCCACCAGCGTTTTTGTTTCGCGCAGGTCGGCCGATCAACCCGGCGGGCCCAAATTGATCGGCCGGTCCGCCCGGAACAATATGGCGAGCCAGCACAATAAGAGTTCTCGACGATGCGGGTTCGAGGGTTGCCTTAAGCGCCCCTCGTTCGGATGGACGATGGGCTGTGCGCAGTTCTGTGCCACGCACAAGCCGGACGGGATGCCCACCGCGGAGCGCAAACGGCCCGAACACGCTCCGTATGCCAAGTACCGACGATTCAGTCTGTCCTCGCGAAAACGATCGAGACGGAACTCAAGCGCACCGAAACGGCGAGCGCCGAGCTCCGCGGCCTCCGCTCTGCCGACAGAGGCGGTCAGACCTGCACCGGCTGTCGGGCGATGCGAACCGCCCAGGGCTCCTCCGGCCATGGACGTGATTGACTTGAGCTCGAGCCCGCCAGAGCTCCCTCCATTGCCGGGGGCGGCGGAGCTCGCGAGCTGTGCCAACATCGGCGAACTGTATGCGACGGGGATCGCCGGCTTGCGTGTGCAACTGAACCTGCGGGTCACGCAGCTCGTGCTGCGTCACCAGCAGGAACTGCAGGAACTCAGCGAGCGGTTCAGAGTGGTGATATCCTGAATCGGGGGCCGCACCGGCTGCTTTTTGGTTCTATGGCATGTGGATCGGCCGCAGCCTCGCAGAGCCGGGCCAAAAAGGCGGAGGGCTCTAGGTCGAACCGGTCGACCCGAACCCTCCAGCCCCGCGAGCGCTCGGTTCCAGGTCGGTCACCTCCTCGACCTCGGGCGTCGCCACCCTCTCCAATATGAGCTGTGCGATGCGCATCCCGGCTTCGATCAGGACGGTCGCGTCGCTGTGATTGAATAGGACAACCTTGAGCTCTCCGGTGTAATCGCGGTCGCACACTCCGGCCTCCAGACTCGTGTGGTGGTTCCACGTGAACCCGCTGCGGGGAGCGAGCCTCCCGTAGGTGCCGGGAGGCGCGGTCACCGCAATGCCAGTCGACACGATGGCTTTGCCGTAAGGAGCGATGCTCACCCGGATGTTGCTCGAGATGTCGTAGCCTGCCGCGCCGGGGCTCGCCCTCGCCGGTAGGATAGCGTTCTCGGTGAGACGCTTCACGAGGAGCTTCTCACTCGCTGGGAGCTTCTTGTCGCCGGTCTGCATTATCCGGGCCAGACCGGCTTCAATTCGAACAGACTCTCCGCCCACCAGCGCGCGGCGGACCACAACTGAATCCCATAGGACGGACAAAGACCTCATAAAGATGTCACGCAACACAGATGTAATGCCGGCCATACTCGCCCGCCTCTTGGCCGATAAGCAACGAGAGGTGGGCTTGGCCAAAGCCGAGGAACAACAGTTGACGCGTATGAGATTCCGCGCGTTCGACGAGTTCTGGAAGGAACGGAAGATGCTTCCGCGGGAAGCACAGTGCCAGACAATCGAGGTCGCAGCGGAGATCAATAGGATACGGCAATTCGCGTGGAGCATCGACTGGGAAGAGCTCCGTGTCGGCTGCGTGACAGCCCTGGCGACTATCAATAGCTTGATGTCCGCCTTATCGGCGCCCAAGCGTACGAGCCTCGGGATTCCGGATATCGGCTCGCAGACCGGCGCCAAAAAACGAGGCCTCCCGGCGCCGCCCGCGTGAGGCCGTCGCGCTTTTTCGGCGCGTCAGATCCCCAGGAGCTCGTAGTCCTCGGGCGTGAGGGTCGCGAAGACCTGGTGCGTGACGGTCTCCACGATGGACTGGACCCGGGTCTTGGCGGCCGCCGCGGCGGCGCCGAACTCGCGCACGGGCGCCTCGATCACCTCGCGGGCCCGCGCGACGAGATCCGCGTCTGTCAGGCCGTTCGCGGGCCGGAAGTGCGAAGGGCTGCCCGGCTGGATCTCCAGCCGGCCGGCGAGCCGCTCGCGGATGCGCAGCCACAGCGAGCGGGCGTTGGGGACGCCCGGCACGTCGAGGAGGACCCGCATGCGGGGATGCTTCTTGCGGGTCCGCGCGACCCAGCTGTTGAGCGAGGAGGTCTGGCGGCGGATCACCTGGTGGTCGTACGCGCCGCCGGAGTTGAGCCTGATAATCATCAGGTTCTCAGCCGCGAGGCGGTTCTGCGGCGCGGGCGCCGCGACCAGCGCGGCCTCGTCAAGGCGGTCGGCGACGCCACGGACCTCTTCGGCCACCTCTGTGACCTGGGCCTTCACCTCGCCGAGAGCCACGGCCAGGCCAATGTTCTGGGTTCGCACCTCGCCGAGAGTATTCGCTAAACCAATATTCTGTGTCTGTAACACGATGTTCTGCGTCTGCAGCACGATGTTCTGTTCCTTGACCTCCTTGATATCGGCTTTGATCTCTTTGCGGTCGACATCGAGCCTGGATCCAAGACTACGGACAAGATCCTCGAGGCGATCTATTTTATCATCCTTAGCTTTAGCGCTTTGCTCGAGCCCGTCGATTCTAATATCCTTCTCTTGTACGATATCTTCATGACGCTTACGGAAGTTGACAATATATTCGCGCTCGAGAGCAAGCTGGTATTCATTGTAGTGCACCAGAGCCTCTTCGAGCCGTACATAGTACTGTGCGTAAATGGGCCGTTGTCGCGACCTCATGAGGATTATCTTGAACGCCCGTGGCTTGAGTAGGTAGCGCTTGACTACTCCGACGCGCGGACCTCGATGCTCTCGGAATTCCGAGAGCATGAACTCAACGCCTTCCGTGAAGCCGTGCTGTGTTAGCAGCTCTCTCGTGTGCGCGCTCGCGTTATTCTTGGCGAGTACGCCAAACTCCACGAGAAGGTCATGCGGCACGCAACAGTCAGTGCGAGAAACCAGCTCATGAAGCTTGGAAACGAACCCCGCATCAAGACCACCTTCGATGCGGATGCATTCTTGCAGATACTTGAGTGCCGGGACACGTATTGCCGAAGCGACCAAATACTGGTTGTACTCGGAAACGGATTTGAACTCCATCGGTTAATGTCCCGCATCTTCTGGTTCAATTTGGCCTTCGGATCGGCGGTGAGCTTGAGATTCACCGCTCGGAGTGCAAAAAGGGTTTGCTGTGTGGCGCACGAGCACTTCGCGGTCGCACGGCGCTGCGGCGATTGGTTAGCGGTCGCGCGTGAGGCGGTCGACGGTTTTATTGCTGGGCTCGAGCTATGAGCTGCGCGCCCGCACCATCCGTCGCTTCGTCGCGGCTGCCCCGAGCGGGGAAAGCTTCTTTTTCGGCTTGGTCGACGGACTGTGCGAGGTCCCTGAGTGCCTCGCGTATCTCGCGAGCGCTCGGGCCGCGATCATCCGGGCTCAAGGCGTGAGAGCTCGGCTCGTTCATCCTATCGTGCTTGCAGGGAGCCGCGCTGCTCGCCGACCGGAACTTCACCTCGAGTTGCATCAGAAACGGCTGCACCAGCTTCTTCATATCCTCCAGCTGCATTCGGTCCCGGCTCGCGGTCGCGCTGACGGCCGCCAGGACATCATGCGCGTGCGCCATGATCTGATACGTCTGTTCCGGCGTCGGATTGAGCGCCCATTTCGGCCCGAGAAAGCGCGAGCAGAACGCGGCATCAGGCCCGTAGAGCACCGACCCATATTCCGAGAAGATCACGTTCGCGGCATATCCGCGGGTGAGCGTGTCGATCACGGACGCCGCCAGGTCGGTGGCCTGCGGTAACAGCCGCGGCCGCCAACCGCGCCCTTTCGGGCCCGGACGGCACTCGAAGATGAAGAGGGCCGGTCGACCAGCGTAGAGCTCGAGCGGAGGAAGGCCCGCGGACATCCCATCGCCGTGCGGCTCCATCCCCGCGCCGCGCTCGCACTGGATTATCTTCATTCGCCACGCCGGACCGGGGCCGGGTTCGCAGTCGATCAAGCCCCCGTACGTGTACAATCCTTCCTTGATCTTGGGGCCGAGTTCGGCGGTGACTGCGCTCCAGTCGAGCGGGACCCCGCCCCATACCGCTTCGCAGTCCGCCATGTGTTTCGCCCAGGCCTCCGGGTCGGCCGCGAGGGCCGTCCACGTCGGAACGTTCTCGCGCGCCCGGCTGCACATCGGGGCATCCCCAGTATTCCGCGGCGCGGGCGAGCGCGCTCCGGCGGAATGGGCATGCGGGCCCCCACTCAGGGCGCGTGTTCGCGTCAGCGCACCCCCGATCGCACCTCGGAGGCGCGATCCGCCGAGGGTTTCTCGCTCGTGCCGGACCGCGGGTCGCCGAGGACCGCACACCGCGGTGAACGCCGCGAGGACGCAGACCAGGATGGCCACAGCAGCCGCGGCGACTTCTTCCAGCGCCATATGTTAGCTCAGCTTTCTTTCCGCACCAGCCGCATAGGCCACTCGTCTGTCGATGCTCGGATGGGCCCAAAAACAGTGGTTGCGCGTTGTTTGCGGTATAATGAGGGCGGGCAGTTACATACTCTCCAACGCTCTTCGCGATTCCGAGAGGAATTCCAGCGAGGGCATGCCAAGATTGGCCACCGTCGCATACCACTTAGTGTAGGCAACCACGGCAGCCGCTACGCCTGGTTGGTTACCATGTTTTGCCAGATGGGCTTTTACATCGGGCTCCCCACACATGGGAGTGAAATAGCTCCATTTGGGTGGCTTGGACCACGACGTCCAGCCCGCCATACAAGCAGCGACATATATCGCGCTGTATCGGTTCAGCAGGAAGGCGCTCTGCAACGGTTCAGGCGCGGAGGGGTGCGTATCCGCCATCCTAATCAGTGCGCGCAGGCGTGGCAGACCATTCATCAAGACCTTGTGGCACCATATGAACGTCACTTCACCGCTCGGAGCTGGCCCTTTTAGTGGTTCCAGCAGAGCAGCGACGGCCGCGAATTCAACAGCGAGCTCGTTGGTGCTCTCGGTTTTTATATCGGGAGAGGGGCGCGCGGTTGGAAGATCGGCCGAGACAGCCCCTTTGTCACCCGTTATCAGGTTGTGTCCAAGGCTTGCCGTTTTCAGCTCGTCGGTCATATCAGAATAAGAGCCGCGCTCGGTCTTCAATTTCGTCCCAGAACGAGCTGCCATACATGAGGTACCGGCTCGATTGTGGCGACGCGGCCGGTAACCAGCCAGACCCAAAAAATGACCCCCGGTCGATCAACCTCGCGATGAGGACTGTTCCCCGTATTTGCGCACGAACTCTGCTCGCGATTCCGCGAGGAATGCCAATGCGGATGCGCCGAGCTCGGCGATCGGCGCGCGCCACTCAGCATAGGCAATCAGGGTGGCCACCACGCCTGGCTGGCAACCATATTTCACCAGATGGGCCTTTATATCAGGCTCCTCGCACATGAGATCGAAATCGGTCAGTTTGGGTTTAATACAAGTGACCGATCTCCAGCCCGCCCTACCAGCAGCAACATACATTGCGTCGTATCGGTTCAGCAAGAAGGCACTCTGCAACGGTTCGAGCGCGGCTGGGCGTACATCCACCATCTTGACCAACCAACGCAGGCGCGGTAAAACATTCGACATAACACGCCAACGCCATATGATCTCATCCATGTCAGCGGGAACCGGGCCTTTTAGCTCTTCCAGCGGGGCAGTGACTGCAGCGAACTCGGTGGCGAATTCATCGGCACTCTCGGTTTTTGTGCCAGGAGAGGAACGCACGGCCGGAGGGTCGGCGGAGGCGACCCCTTTGCCCGTTGCTGGAATAGGTTCAGGAATCATCGTTTTATGTTCGTCTGCCATTCCAGAATAAGCGCCGCACTCGGTCTTCAATTTGGTCCCGGAGCGCGGGCGAGAGCGCCAGCAAATGCATGGGGCCGCAAGGGTCACTCTCCAGCCGATACTCGGCGGGCGTCCAAAAACAGCGGTCACGGACCGGTTTTGTCTCACGGCAGCGTCTGTTTCGCTTAACGCGCCAGCTCTGCTCGCGATTCCACAATGAATGCCAGCGCGGCCGCGCCGAGCTCGGCCATCGTCGCGCGCCACTCGGCATAGGTAGCCACGGCAGCCGCCACGCCTGGCTGGTCGCCATATTTCACCAGGTGAGCGGTCGTGTCAGGCTCCTCGCACAAGAGATCGAAGCAATCCAGGCCGGGCGTGGAATACGATCGCCAGTTCGTCATACTAGCGGCGATGTTCATCGCGCTGTATCGGCTCATCAAGAAGGCACTCTGCAGTGGTTCAGGTGCCGAGGGATGCGTATCCGTCATCTTGATTAGCGCCTGCAAGCGCGGCTTGGCCTTCGACATAACCCTCCTGCGCCACGTGGTCCCATCCTCTTCGGCCGGAACTGGCCCTTTCAGCGGCTCCAACATAGCGGCAATTGCCGCGAATTCTGCCGCAAGCTCGCTGGTGCTCCCGATTTTCGCATCGGGAGAAGGACGTACAGTCGGCGGGGTCGGCTTGAGGCAACCCTCTGTCCCCATCATCGGAGAAGGTCCGGGACTTGTCTTTTTTCGTTCGTCAGTCATCTCAGAATATGCGCCTCATGCGATCTTCAATTTTGGCGATGGTGGTGCCAGGCTCTATCATGCCGCCGCAGCCCGGGACCAAAAACAGTCTCGGCGCGCCAAAGGCCCTCGATCCGGGCCTCATCCATTATCCCACCGGCCCGAAAGCCCGCGCCTCCGCCCGGTCGACCGCCAGGGAGAGGTTCCGGTAGATTTCATGCGCTGCGGCTCCGCTCGCCCCCCGCGCACTCACCTCGTTCGCCGGTCCCCCCCAGCAGACCAGAGGATCGCCCGTCCGACTGGGGTCGAAATCCAACCGCACCAGGAAGCCGCGCATATACTCTGTGAACTCGCTCACGCTCATCTCCGCGCGGCTCGCGGTCGCGCTGACCGCGGCGAAGGTGTCGAGGGCGTGGCCCAGGATCGCGTAAGTCTGTTCCGGTGTCGGCCGGAGAGCCCAGTCCGGCCCGAGGATGAACTTTCGGAAGTGTGTGTCCGGGCCGTAGATCACGGCGCCGCAGCTCGAGAGAACCACTCTTGCCGCAAAGCCAGCAGCGAGCGTGTCGACGATGGACGAGGCGAAGCGGGAAGCGGACGGCATCGGCTTCGGTTGGTACCCTGGCAGATCAGGGACGCAAAGGAAGATGAACAGGGCGGGCCGAGCCGCATAGGTGCTCTCGGGCGGCGACCCCGGAGTCCCGCCCGGCGGCGCTCGAGTGCCGTGCTCGAGCCGAATGATCTTCAGCCGCCAGGGCCCGGGCCCCGGCTCGCAGTCGATCAGACCGCCGTACTCGTACAGACCCTCGGCGATCTTCGGGCGGAGGGCCACGTGGACCGCGCTCCAGTCAAGCTGAGCCTTCCATATCGCCTCGCAGTCGGCCATATGATCTGCCCAGGCGGCCGGATCGGCTGCGAGATCTGTCCATGTCTCGGCACTCGCACGTGCTTGGCAGCCCACCGGGCTTGTCCCTGCGCGGGAAACGCGCGCCCGGCGCGCCGCGCCTCCCCGCGGCGCAATAGGGCTCGGCCCCGCGAACTGCAAGGCGCGCTCCACCGCACCCAAGAGGACCTCGGCCGAGCTGTCCCTGGCCGCTCCGCCACCGCGCACCGTCCTTGTATCCGGAGCAGCACCGTGCAGGGCCCGCATCGCCAGGACAGCGGCCAGGACACAAACCAGCACTACGAGTGCAATGGCCGCCCACCGGTCCATATACTGTCGCCGCCTTTTCTGATATGCGAGGACCAGAGCTGGCCAGAAGGCCAGAGGATCGACGTGATAGGGACGGAGGATAGGCTCGATTTGCCCAAAAACAAGCCGACCATTCGGTTGTGAGGGTCCATGTCGGGTTGAGGGCTCATTCGTGAGAGTCTCTGTTCATATGCGGGCGCATCTCTCAACTAGCCCTTCAAGGATGTCGGTGGCTGTCGCGATATGGCGCACTACCTGCGTGACTCCTTCGAGGCGAGCCGCATCCGCGCGCGGTCCGACCACGGGTGGCTCGAGCGGCGCATAGACGCAGACGCAAAGCTGGTAAAGCATGCCCTGCATAAGAGACGAAGTCTTGGCCAGTAGCATCGCCACGGGGCTCGTGGGGCGCCCTGGCACCGGCTCGCATGCCGTTGTCAGACGCTGGCAGACCACTTTGATATCAATACCGTCGTGAAGCTGGAGGAGGCCCTGCGGCCCGGGCGAAGCCACAGAGGAAATGGCCTTTTTTATCGCGGCCGGGTTGGGCACACCGGGGACTACGGAAAGTTTGGTGTCCATTTGTCCGGCACAGCGGGCTTCATTTGTGCGGAGGGGCACGCCCGTGCCGGCGGAGGCGCGCCGCTGTAAGCGCAGGGGCGGCTCGCGTCGCCAATCTCTGCCCGCACTTCTGCCCACAGGTGAGCAGGATTATCTTGTGTTCGCTATGTTCCATGGAAAGCTGCACACGGCCGACGGAGTCCGGTATGAGAGAGCCCCTGCCGCACTCGTAGCACCCGCTCCCCACCGGAACCGCAACCCGAAGCGGATCGATGAGAGCCACGGCGCATACCGAACATAACTCCAATCTCGCTCCGCGGGTCACCCAGCGCTCGCGGATCGGACCCGTCCGGCCGCAGCCGGTGCACTGGCGGGCCCCGACGCGCGGTATGCACGCCATGCTCGCACAGAGCTCCAAGCTCGGTGTCTCCGAACGGATCTCTCGGACAACGGCTGGCCGCAACACACGAGGGTCGCCAGGCTGTTTAGCATCAATTTGCGCCACGAGAGGGCATCTCGCCGCGCGTCCTGGGTCTAGGAGTCCCGCATCCGGGCGGCGGCACGCAAAAAACCGGACATCGTTCATTCGGCATCTTCCGGGGTATCGGGATCCTCAGGAAAGTCGAAATCGTCCGGAATGCCGAGGGATTGCCGCACAAACCCTTCTAGCTCGACCATCGCCATGTCGAGAAACGCTTTCTTGTTGTCGTCGATTATATCAGCCAACCTCTTGGCGCATTGAACCAGGTTCGCCGTGGCTGCACGTGTCGCGGCACGCGCCGCGACCAGGCGCGCCACGTTCTTCTCCTGCTCGGGAGAGCAGTGCGCCTGTTGAGGCGCAACGTCCGGTTCCGTGATGTGCCAGCCCGTCGAAGCGACCGACATCCGGCGCGACCGTTCTTCCAACACCTTCATTTGTTCAGCGAGCTCCACATGGGGCGCCCAGCTAGGCTTCCCCGGGGCCGGCACACATACCGCGATCAGCACACTGCACGCCAGCGAAGGGCTGACGCTGTCACGGAGCCTGAGCTTCCCGTCTGGCCCGGGCAGAGTCAGCCGATCGACAGCCAACCTCATCTTGGCCGGATCCGGCCACCCAGGAACGACGATTGCCTTGCTATCCATTTCTGACCTTTGGGCGACTTCAATTCTATGGGCGAGCCGAACGACGCCGCCACGCGGGCCACTTTTGAAGCCCCTTTCGACATGAAAATGGCGGACGCGAAGCGAAACGAAAAGCAACTGATCGATAAGCTGGCGGCCCAGGTCACCCACTACATCGTCAGCTCCGAGAGGGCCCTGTTCAAGACCCTGGGGGCCGACGAGAGACCCGTCCTGCAGCGGCCGGATGCAGGTAAAGCCTTCGATGCCGCGTTCGCCGACTTCTTCCAGACCGTATACGGGTCAATGTGCCGAGGCGAGGATCCCAAGTTCACCCAAGAGTTAGAGAGCATGGGTCGCCCGCTCGGACACTTCCCCTTCTGCATGCTGATGATCCTTGCGGGTCTCTGCATGAGGGTCCATCGCCGCATCGACCGCACGAGGCTCCTGATCGAGTCTGCAGAGGTGTACGCCGAGAGCCTGCACGCCCAGGTCGAGCCGGCCGCGCGCGCGGCAGCCAGGAGGACCGCCAGCCATTACCATAAGTGCACGAGGACCGACATCCGCAAGATGGACCCGAACTATGTGCTGTTCGCGCCGGGAGAGCAAAGCGATCGGGGCTGCCCGGCACAGCTATCCAAGGCGCACCGCGCGCGCGAGGGCCAAAAAGGAGGCACCGAGTAGGCTCAACCTATCGCAGAGATTCCTATCGCCGTTTTTGCGCGTCCTGGCCATCGCGGTCTCGAGGCCGGAGGTCGTGTCCGGGGACCGCCCGTTGCGAAGAGGGCCGCAATCCGACGCCCATCAGGCTGAAGTCTTCTCGTCGGAGCTCGTCTCTTTGCAACTCAGGGCCGTTTTCTTCGCCTGTGCGATGTTCTTAGCCAAGCCGTCGAGTACTGCACGAATATTCGGGTGCGGATCCTGATTCACCCACGCGCGCCAACAAGGGTGGCCCGGCAGGAGCCCGTTCGGCACGAAATCGAACACCTGGTCGTAATCCCGTATCACCCGACCGAAGTCTCTCAGGTAAATCGGGCGGCAGCTCCCTGTCGCGCTCACAACCATCAGGATATCGCGCGCCGCGCGAAAAGTGCGGTAAAGCTGGTCGGACGAAGGTTCGGCGACAAGCCCAGGACCGTAGACCCGCCGGCGAAAGAGTCGCCCGGGGCCGTAAATGGCCGCTCCACAGCCCGAAAGGACGACATCCGCCGCAGTGCATGTGCTGAACGCGTCTATTGTTGCCGAGGCCAGATCCATTGCGGACGGCACAGGGGCCAAGAACTCGCCAATCGTCGGATGGGTGTGGAAACAGAACAGGGCCGGGCGTGGGCGGTACTTATCGGAGATGTCGACGGAGATGTGCGGAAGCTCGCCGGGTTTTGTCACATGCCCGGCTTCGAGCTGAACGATCTTGAGCCGCCAAGGACGGCCGGGCTCGACGTCAATGCGCCCCCCGTACTCCCTCGTCCCGTCAGCAACCGCTGGACCAATCTCGGCGAAAACGCCACTCCAGTCAAGCTGGACACCGCCCCACACCGCTTCGCAGTCGGCGAGGTGCTCCTTCAGGGCGGCCGGGTCACTCAATAAAGCTTTCCAGGTCGAGAATCTCTCCCGCACGCGCGAGCATTCCGGGATGGAGCGGGGTTCGCGGACCGAAACGGTGCGGGGTTCGCGCGCCGCCCGCCTTGCCCCGCCCGAGACTCCCGGGGGCACCTGCGGGGTTTCTCTCAGCAGAGCCATCGCCTGGTCGGCCGCGTGGAGGACCAGTGTTTCTTCGCCGCCGCCGCGCACACTCCGGGCGCCGCGCGGGCCTCCATGCTGGCGGACAGCAAGGGCCATCAGGGCCAACGCGAGGACGCAGACCAACACAGTGACCGCGACTGCCGCAACCTGACGTAGATCCATATATTGGGCGGTTTTGCTGCCGCGGGTCCCGCCAGGGCAGTGCCCGCGCAGAGGTCCGGATTGAAGACCATGTTGGAGGGAATCTAATGGCCGCCAAATCCATGTTGTCATGGGCAGATCAGATGGAAGCATCCGATCTGTCAGACCGCGAGCCGCGGGGACCGGGCCCCGCCAGAGAGGAGGAGACCCGGAGGCCCATAAGGTGGCACGGACCGCGAAGGATCCCGCCGGCCCAGGCCGACCCGCGCGATCGCCCTCGGGTCCTCAAGGAAGAGGAGAACCCCGATCCATCCGAACACGAATCCTCTGGCAGCCGGCGCAGACAGGGCCATCGTGGGGGGCGGGGGGCGTTGGAGCGCCGAAGGCAAAAGAAACGCGCGGAGCGTGTGGAGCGCGCGAAACAGGGGGAGCATCCGCCCCAGGCGAGCGAGAAGCGCAGTCCGCCCGAGAGATGGATCGAGCGCAAGGAATTCGACGGCTCTCGGGGCCCGCCCCAGCAGCCCGGCGGGCTTGACGGACAGGGCCAGGCCAGGAAACGTAGGCGTCGCGGAGGACGCGGCCGGCAAGCGTATGGCGGCCCCTTCGGGGGCCAGCCTCCGCAGCCTGGCCGTCCGACCGAACTAGGCCGAGACGATAAACGGAGATGCGAAGGATGCCGCGCCCAGGAGCGCGCAGTGCGCGCCGCTCTCATAGCGCTGGAAGAGTGCCAGATCGAGCTGGCCCGCGCGAAACGGGAGCTCGACATGTACCGCCACGGGGGAACTGCCGGCACTGAGGATCGCCCAGAAACGGAAAGGAACGTGGATGGATCTCGAGCCGCGGACAGGATAGCAGCAGATGGCGAAATGAAGGAGAGCAAGGCGCGCCCCGAGACCGTCGTGCCTGCTATGGCGCGGCTGACGGACCTTTCGGCGGAGGCGCATACGTTCACGCCCTTGGACACCCTCCCAGTGTACGTGTCGCCCCTCAGCGAGTACATCGAGGAGCAGCGGGATTGCGAGAAGGAGGGCAACGAGCTGAAACAGGCGAAAAGGAAGGCCCGGCGATGCCTCGCGCAACTGCTCCAGCGCCTGAAACAGGGCGGAGGAGCGCCGAAGTTCGCGCCCCAACCGCCCCGCGAAGAGACTGACACGAGCCGCCTGAACCGCGCGCCCTGTGCGGTGGCCCTGGCGCACCGGCTGGCCGGGAAGGCCGCGACCGTAGTTGCGGCCGCACTCGGCTCGTGGGCATCTGCCGCGTTTATCCTGGTGAAGGGCGGCGCGGCGATGCGCTTCCATTTCGACCGCGTGTGCGCCAAGCTCAGCCCTTCGGTGGCCACCGCGCTCGAGACGGATACCCCGATGAGCGCAGCTGCGCTCGAGCCGGGGGACTTCGACATCGAGGTGTGCATCCCTCCGGAGGTTCCGCAAGAATTCAGACGCGCCGTCGACAAGGCCATGTTCCGCTTGTTCCGGGCCGAGCCAACGCCCGACCCTGAGTTCGAGCGGCACTGCGCCCAGTTCCGGGGCGGGACTACCGAACCGCTCTACTGGAAGCATCAGTGCGACATCGCCCCGGGGGGTAAAAAGAACAAACTGGCGCTGTATCGCATTCAGGTGCTCGCGGCATCGGGCCGGCTCGAGTTCTTCGATCTCGCAATCCCAGCCGCGGACAACCCGCGCCTGCTCCGCGCGATCAGGTTGCAGAGGAAGGGCTCCTCCATCGAGTACCCCCTCGGGATCTAGCTGTTTTTGTGGTCGGCGCGCCGGTGCGGCGCAGGGGCGCCGCCAGGGCAGGCGAGCGCGGCCTCCACCAGGCGAGCCAGCTGCCAGACGGCGCAGCGGAAGAGCGCCTCTTCCGCGCGCTCGATCACCCCGGTGATCCTCTCTACTCGCAAGAGGATGGCGGTGAGCCGGTTGTACGGAGGGCCGCCGGCCGAGCGCGAGCGGCACCACGGCCCCGGGCCTGTTCCGCTCCGGAGCCGCCGAGTTTCGGGGCATCCCTCATCCGCGGCCATCGCGAACAATTCGGCGCGCAGGGTCTCCAGCTCCGGGATCCGCAGACCATGGCCGGGCTCCGGCGCGAGCACGGCGTACAGCACCTGCGCGGCGGTCGAGGGGCCGATGCTCTTCCGGATGCGAAAGCTCTCGTCTGTCAGGGCGGTGAGGGCCAGACGGATCAGGACAGAACAGGGCAACCCCGGGATGCGCAGTACGGGCTGTTCCATTTTGCCCCCGAGGGCGGGTTCAGTTCTGGGCTCGGTAAATTTGAGGCGAGTTTTGGGTCGGAATGGCTGTCTTCGCTCGACCGAGCCCGCGCAAGGCCCGCCCGACCATAAAGGAATGTTTCAGGTGCGGGCGACTCGGCCACCGCGTCGCCGCCCGCGCCGGCTTCCTTTACGTCTGTTCGCGGTGTTGGGAGACATGCGAGGGCCGGCTTGCCCTCGGCTGCGCTGTCTGCGAATCCGACCGCCCAGCTATCTTCACGGCGCCCACGTCCACTTACGTGCTAATGGCGTGCTCGGCGCGCTGCATCGGCGTGTTCAAAAAAGCGCTCGCACGCAAGCAGGCCGAATCGCGGCGCGCTCGCGGTTCCGGCCGCGTCGAGCGCCTGGCGGATGGCCGAGATCAAATCGACCTCACAGACGAGACATGCACGGCATGTGGCCAGGCAGGCTCCCTCAGGAAGTGCACCAAGTGCCGGCAGGCCCAATACTGCGACCGGCTTTGCCAGAAGATCGACTGGGACGCCCATAACAGCACCTGCGCCGGATCGGGCTCGCGCTCGAGGACGGCCAGCCCCTCGGGGGCGGGCTAGACAGGCTCTCGCGCCGGGTCCTGTACCGGCTCTCTTTCTGTGCCGGGAGCTCCTGCTGCGCGACGCCGGCTCCGCGCGCACGCCGCGGCGCATAAGAACAGCGCGGCGCAGAGAACGATCCGCGCGATCAGGGCGATCACCCCGTCCGAGCTCTCTGAGCTCGCGCCGGCGAGGACCTTGGGCTCGAAGGCCGCAGAGAACGTCCCGTCGACGAGCACGTCCTCGAAGAGGTTCGTGTTCTTCAGCACAAGGAGGCACGCTCCGTCGATCGCAACAGGCAGGGTCGAGTGGCACCTCGTCGCGCCGCGCGGGCGGCCGCAGAGCCGGCGCGCCCCGAAGCCGCCGCAGAGACCCTCGCCCTCGGGGACCAGGAAGATCTGCACCCAGCCGTTCGCGGCCGACAGCTCCACGGTGAGGCGGTCGATAGCGCCGCACGGGAGGCGCCAGTAGACGCAAGTGTGGGCGCGGATCGCGCAAGACCGGAGGCGCGGGAAGTCGCAGGTCGCGGCCCCCGCCGCCCAGAGCGCCGCGAAGGCCGCCATTCCGGCCGCCAGGCGTGGCAGAGCCGGGTTGAGCGTCTGGCCCATTTTGAATCCGTTCTCGGTGTCGAAATGGCCGAAGCGTGCGGAGCCGCCCTGGCAGACTTCATCGTCCATTGCGCCGTCCGCGCGGAAGCTGCGCTGTTCGCGCTCCTGTCACCCGGCGAGAGACCCGCCCTGCGGCTGCGGGACGCGCGTGATGCATTCAGTCGCGCCTTCATGGCCTTCTTCAGGGAGTCGTACACGCTGCTGCGATCCGGCGGCGACCCGGCCCTCGCCAAGGAAATAGCGGCCCTTGGCAAGCTCTACCAGCACCCCCCGCGCCGTATGTTCACGATCGCCGCGGACGCCTGCCTGCTCGCCCACCGGGGCATCGACCGCTCGAGGCTCGCGCTCGGATCGGAGGAAGAGTACACAAAAAGCCTGCGGGTGTCTCTCGCTCCGGTGGCGCTGCGCGAGGCGACGGCCGCGATAGAGCGCCACTCGCACCGCGAGATCGGCGACCGGATGGCGCCGGCGCGGGCGCGAATCGCGCCCGCCACCCATGTCCGGCGGAGCCCCGCGCCCGCCTTGCGGAGCCTCAAGGGCCTGTAGCCGGGCCGCGCCCGGCCCGGCTCGAGCTCGGGCTTCCGGCCGACCCGGCCGGCTCGCCCTTTTTCGGGCCGCCGCGCGCCGCCCGCTCTGGCGGCTCCGGCTCCGGCTCGGGCAGCGGGATTTCAGGGTACTTCGTCTCGGCCAGCCCAGGCCCGCTTACGACCGGAGGCATCACGCCCGGCACGGACGCCACGCCTCCGGCGTCCTCCTGGCGCCCGCACTTGCAGCGGTAGATCACGATCTCGGCCGTGCCGAGCCGGAGCTGGGTCATGTAGTCGAGGCCGCAGGTGACGCAGTCGCGCTTGACGACCTTGTTCGTGCGGTCGAACGGCGCGTTGCGGATCAGGGTGTGGAAGGTATCGCCCGTGCTCGAGACGCCGACGCTGCGCCCGCCGATCCGCGCGTCGTCGGGCCCGCCCTTCTCTTCCCGGCCGCAGGCGCACCGGAAGACCACGACACCTGAGAGACACACGCGCCGCATCGCGCGGCTGCAGACCGCGCAGAAGTGCATCGTTGGTGCCGCGCGGCAGCCTTCAAACCGAGCTCAGCCGTCCAGCCAGGGCGAGATCGCGGCCGACGGCCTGTGACCGGGCTCAGTCGTCCAGCCAGGACGAGGTCGCGGCCGGCGGCCCATCGAGCTTCTCCTGCTCGGCCCGGGTCTCGGCGGCGACGACCTCGACGCGCGCCCCGACGCCGAGCGAGGCGAGGAAGGCGTCCGGCCCGCGCTCGAAGAGCGCCTCCAGCTTGAGCGGCGCGAGGTGCTCCGCGATCGTCTCGAGCCGCGCCCACGGCGGGAAGCGCTCGTAGTCGCTGCAGGTCGCCTTCAGCTCGTTGTTGTAGTTGAAGGCGTCGACGAGCTGCGCGCGGGCGAGGCGCTCCGGCGCGCGCGCAGCCCAGCGCGGGAACAGCCAGTCGCCGAAGACCTGCCGGAGGAGGCCGGCGCCGACGTCGGCCTTCGGCCGCGGCTTGCCGGCGGCGAGGCCGGCGAGCCCCTCGATGAAGGCCTCGCGCGCGGCGCGCTCCAGCTCGGCCGCCAGCTCCAGGACCCGCGGCGCGACCTCGAAGCGCCGGAGGTCGCCCTTCTCCTCGACCGCGGCCATCGCGCGCAGGGCGCCGCCCACGTTCGCGCCGAGCGCGATGAAGTCGACGAGGCAGAGGACCTCGAACGCGGCGTCGAAGCTCGAGAGGAGCGCGGCCTTCAGGGCGGCCTGGCGCGGGACGACGAACTCGGGCGCGTAGCGCGCGAGCGCCCGCAGGGCGCGGTTGGTCTGTCCGCGGTAGAAGGCCTCGGCGCGGCGCCCCGGGTGCCCAGCCTCGAGCCGCGCGCGGAACGCCGGCCCGAGGATGCACCGACTGAAGTCGACGATGAAGCATCCGTCGCCCGCGGCCGGGAAGAGGAAGGTGTCTGCCTCGCCCCGCGGGCCCGCGACGTACGCGACCAGCGGGTCGGTGTAGAACGGCTCGCCAGTCCGCGGCCAGCCGGGCGGGCGGTCGCGCACGCCCCACTCGAAGTAGGTCACGTTGTTGCTGTGGAGGTCCGTGTGGGCGATGCCCAGCTTCGCGTGGAGGCAGCGCGCGGTGTAGGCCAGGTCGAAGAGCAGGCGCGCACCGGCGTCCTCGGTGGCGAAGGCCCGAAGGTACGTCACGCGCACCGAGCCGTCCCGTGCGGCCGGCGCTCGCCGGACGACCGCGCCATGGGCCGCCAGGCTCCAGCCGACGTTCTCCATCGCGTGGAGCATCGCGGTCGAGGACATCAGCAGGAAGCTCTGAGCGAACGTGATGTCTTTGAAGAGCCGGGCGCGGAGCTCGTCGACATGGCGGGTCGCCGGCAGCGCCACGAGGCGCCGCCGAGCTTCGCGCAGGCTGGCGAGCGCCTCGGCCGCGGCCGCGCTGCGCTGGAAGCGGGCGGCCATCGCCGGGTTCTCGTAGAGGTCGGGCCCGGCGCCTTCGACGTAGGCCCAGCCGCCATGGAGCGGCGCGCCCGGCGCGACGAAGTTGATGACCAGATCCGTCGCGGCTTGCGCCGCGGCGAGCTCGCGCCACGCGGCGTAGGTCTCGTCGCGGACCTCCATCACGTCCCGCAGGCTCATCGGCACAAGCTTTAGGCCGCAGGTGACCTGGAGGCTGTCAGCGCTGCCGCGGGAGAGGGCGTTGAACAGCGCCGGCGCTTCCCGGACGAGCGCTTCAGAGCGCTCGGCGAGCCCCGGCTTCGCCGCCGCGACGGCGCCCAGCAGGTGGAGGTAGGGCACGCTCGTGTGGGCGGGCAGGGCGCCGCCGACCGCCACCGCCAGGTCGAGGGCCAGCGCGGCCGCCAGCGCGAGGGGAGCCAGCCGGAGCTCCCGTCCGCGGTCCGTCAGAGCAGGGTCGCTCGCGCGCGCGTCCAGATGTAGGACGCTCTGGGCCGCGAGCGCGAGCACGGCCTCCTCGAAAGGGGCCAATTCGCGGGCGAAGCCGTCGCACGCCCTCGCGAAGGCCGGGTAACAGAGACACCGGGAGCGGTACTCGCCATCGCGGGACTCGAAGGTCGGCGCGACGCTGATGTACTCGGGCTCGGCAGCTCCCGAGTTCCCGCCCCGGCGCCAGAAAGCGACCGCGAAGACCGCCGGCTCGCCGGCGGCCGGCGCGGCGGTCAGGGCGAGCCAGGCGTACCCGGCCCGGCCCAGCGAGTACCGGAGGTTAAGGTGGAGGAACGAGGACATCACGCGCTGGCGGGAGGTGACGGGGAACGCCAGACCAGGGTCGCCGCTCGCGACAGGGAACGCCGCGGCGAGCCGCCGGAAAGCTGCGCCGCCTTCGAGCCCTCCGAGGCCGACGGCGGCCTTGTACTGGTCCGCGAACCAGGCGCCGATCGACGCGGTGCGGGCGGGCGGTCCAGGGGCGGCCATTTAGGGTCGGGGCGAAAACCCCAACCAAAAATGAAGACCCGCAGCCTGGTATACGTGCGCCTCGCGCCGCGCTCCGCGATAGACCCCATTGGTGGAAATGTTCCAGTAAATCTGCCGAGCTCTGGGGGGCGCTAAACACGCCCCCATTCCGGGCATCCTGACGTTAGTGGGCCGCCCTCGGCGGCGGGCCGGCGGAGGGGATCGCCACCATAACGGCCCGGCGATCTCCCGAGCCGCCCGACCCCCACAACCGACGGAGCCTGTATGTCACCACGGCCGCCGGGTTGGCCACCCGCGGTCGCTTGTGCGGTTCAGGCCGGCGCAAAAACGCCGGTACCTGGCCCAGATTTTTGTCTAGATCCC
>DATLOS010000403.1:0-2126 GCA_035536155.1 Elusimicrobiota bacterium | reverse complement strand
GTGCGGGCCTGGACCGTCCGCCACGGCAACGACCCGGGCCGGTTCGGCCTCTACGCCGCGACCCTGCAGAAGCTCTTCGGGCGCCGGGCCGCGCTCAAGAAGACGATGGGGCCTCACGCGGCCGTCAAGGAGGTCCTCGGGCTGGTCACCGGGTGCGCCAAGCGCGAGCAGCTCCCGCTCGCGGAGGCCGCGCGGCGCGTCCACGCGGAGGCCCTCGCCGCGCAGGCCCGCCTGGGCGAAGGGAAGCCCCTCGCCATCCCCCCGGGGTGCACCCGCGAGGAGGCGCTCGCCGAGCGCCGCCGCGAGCGCGGCGAGGCGGCCGAGCAGGCGCAGCTCCTCGCGCCCCTGCTCGACGCCGGCGGCCCGGACGAGATCGAGGCCGCGCTCCGCCAGAAGGACGCCGACACCCGCTTCGCGTGGGACTGCCTCGACGGCAAGCAGAAGGCCGTCAAGGTCTTCATGAACACCTTCTACGGCGAGCTGGGGAACCAGCTGTCGCCCCTCTTCCAGCTCGCGCTGGCGGGCGGCGTCACCTCGGCCGGCCAGCGGGCGCTGCTCCAGGTGGCCGCCCTCGCGCGCCAGGAAGGCTTCCGCGTCAACGCGGGCGACACCGACAGCATCTACGTCGTGCCCCCGCTCGCCAGCTTCGGCGAGTGCGACGCCGACTACGCCGACGGCCGGCTGGCCCTGGAAGAGTGGTGGGCCGCGCGGGTGCGCGTCACGATGCGCGTCGTCGGCGCGCTGCGCGACCGGCTCAACGCCAGCCTGCGCGCCAGCAGCGGCACCGAGTTCCTGAAGCTGTCGTACGAGGACGTCCTGTGTCCGGTGGTCCTGACGGGCAAGAAGAAGTACTACGGCATCGCCCACGTGAACCGCGTCAACTTCCGGCCGAAGGACCTGTTCGTCCGCGGCATCGACGCGATCAAGGAGGGCGTGCCCAACTTCGCCCGCGAGATCAGCTACCGGGTGATGTGGCGCAGCGTCGCCCTCGACAACCGGCTCTCGCTCCGGGAGATCGTCGAGGACGTGATCCGCGACGCGCTGCAGCGCCCCGAGCAGTGGAAGTTCGAGGACTTCGTCCGCTCGGCGGCCTGGAAGCCCGACAAGAAGAACCAGTCGGTCCACCTGTTCATGGAGCGCATGCGCGCCCTCGCCGCGCTCGAGGCGGCCGAGCTGAAGCGCGCCGCCGACGGCGAGCGCACGCCGCTCTACGTGCTCCCCGAGCCGGGCGAGCGCTTCGAGTTCGTCGTCGTCGCCGCCGACCCCTACGGCCTCGACGGCTACAAGCGGGCCCACCGCGTCGGCGACCGCATGGAGCTCGCCGCGGTCGCCAAGGCCCGGGGCCTGCGGCTCGACATGGCCTACTACTTCACGAACATCGTCGCCGGCAACTGCGCGCGCTTCATCAACGGCGAGCCCGAGTTCCAGCCGCCGGGCGGCCAGACGGGCGACGGCGCCGACGAGGAGGTCCTCGCCGCGGCCGACCGCGCGGCCCAGGCCGCGGCCCGGAAGTACCTCGAGCAGTTCATCGCGCGCGTGGGCCAGGAGGACAAGTCGGTCGCATCCCGGCGCAGCGGCGCGTACCGCAAGGCCTACGTCCGCGCCTCGAGCCGCGCGCAGGCGGCCCTGCTCGCGGAAGCCCGCGAGGTCTCGCCGGATGTCCCGGCGCCGGCGCTCGCGACCCTCTGCCACGGCTGGCCGGCGGCCCCCGCCAAGCCGGACGGGAAGAAGCCCGCCCGGGGCCAGGCCGAGCCCGACAGCTCGTCGGTCGACGCGCTGTGGCGCGCCGCGGCTGCGCGCGCCGCCGAGCTCGCGAGCGCCCAGAACGACGTGTGGTTCGCCGACTACTGCCGGCAGCGGGGCATCGCGCCCACCGGCGGCGACGTCGGGCGGCCCGCGAAGCGCCCCGGGGCCTGCCTCCTTCGCGAGACCGCGGCCCCCCCGAGGATGGGCGCCAACGGCCTGAGCCTGCGGGAGCTGGCGGCTCTCTGCGAGGAGGAGGCGCGAGTCCGCGCCGAGGCCGGCGCCCTCCTCGAGCGGGCGAGCGGGCCGATCCTCCGCTACAAGGCGGGCCTCGCCGGCCTCGTCGAGGGCTACCGGCGCGTCGAGCTCGCCGCGCGCCGGCC
>DATLOS010000402.1:0-4242 GCA_035536155.1 Elusimicrobiota bacterium | reverse complement strand
GCTCGTCCTCTTCGATATGACCACGACGCCGTCCTCGGAGACCGCGAAGCGCTTGCGGTCGGTCTCGAGATCGTAGCCGATCTCCATGCCCTCGGGGATGTCCACGTCCTTGTCCACGATGGCGCGGCGGATCTTGGCGCGCCGGCCCACGTTGACGTTCTCGAAGAGGATGGAATCCTCCACGGAGCTGTAGCTGTTGATGCGCACGCACGGCGAGAGGATCGAGCGCAGGACCTTGCCGCCCGAGACCACGCAGCCGGGCGAGACCAGCGAGTCGAGGGCCACGCCCAGGCGGCCGCCGGGCTCGGTCTGGGAGAAGACGAACTTCGGCGGCGGATCGGTGCGCCGGGCGGTATAGGTCGGCCAGGACGGGTCGTAGAGGTTGAGCTGCGGGCTCACCGAGATCAGGTCCATGTTGGCGGAAAAATAGGAGTCGATCGTGCCCACGTCGCGCCAGTACTTGGACTGCTTCTTGTTCTCGTCGACGAAGCGGAAGGCGAAGGCCTTCCCCTTGCCGATGAGCTTGGGAAGGATGTCCTTGCCGAAATCGTGGGCGCTGGCCGGGTTGCGGCTGTCGTCCTCGAGGAGCTCGTAGAGGGCCTCGGGGCGGAAGGCGTAGATCCCCATGGAGGCGAGGCAGAGCTCGGGGTTGTCGGGGATGGGCTTGGGCGTCTTGGACTTCTCTTGGAAGCCGGTGAGCGCGTTCGCGGCGTCGACTTCCAGCACGCCGAAGCCGGACGCCTCCTTCACCGGGACCTCGACCGCCCCGACGGTCATGTCCGCGCCGGTCTCCGCGTGGTGGCGGAGCATGCGCCGGTAGTCCATCTTGTAGATGTGGTCGCCGGCCAAGACCAGGACGGCGTCCGGCCGCTCCTCGCGCACGGCGAAGAGGTTCTGGTACACCGCGTCGGCCGTGCCCTGGTACCACTGGTCGCCGAGCCGCTGCTGGGGCGGGATGGGCTCCACGAACTCGCCGCGCGAGGAGTTGAAGTACGGTCCCCAGCCGTCGCGCACGTGCTGGTTCAGGGAGCGGGACTTGTACTGCACCAGCACCAGCAGGCGCGTCAGGCCGGAGTTGAGGCAGTTGGAGAGCGCGAAATCGATGATGCGGTAGATGCCGCCGAAGGGGACCGCGGGCTTGGCCCGGTCGCGCGTCAGGGGGCCTAAGCGCTCGCCCTTGCCCCCGGCCATGAGCACGACGACGGTGCGGCTCGGCTCGACGCTTTCGGGCATGGGCGGATGATACTAAAAGGAAAGGCCCGCCGGAGGCGGGCCTTTCGGTCGGGGCGTAAGAAGTTTCTCTAGACTTTGCGAACGTTGCCCGCCCGGGGGCCTTTGTCCGACTGTTCGATCTCGTACTCGACCGCCTGGTTCTCGGCGAGCGACTTGAAGCCGTCGCCGGATATGGAGGAGTAGTGCACGAAAAGGTCGCGCGAGCCGTCGTCGGGGGTGATGAAGCCGAAACCCTTCTGCTCGTTGAACCACTTCACTTTTCCTGTGGGCATTCCGCGTCCTCGCTGTTCGTCCGTCCCGCCTAAGGCGGCGAGCCGGTATCGCGGCGTAGTATAGCACGCGCCCCGGAAAGCGCTTGCAACGGCTTTGTGAGTTGACCGCGATCAACTTCCGGCGTTGACCTTGGTCCTAAGGGCCTATGCCGCGGATAGGTACACTGGGCACAGCAGGGCCGAGACGCGAGGCCCGGAGACTTTCGGAGGTGGTTATGCTCGGACTCTTCTTGTCGATGACGCTGGCGGGGCTCGGGACGCAGACGACGCAGACGACGCAGACGACGCAGACGGCGCAGTCTCAGCCCTGCGTCTGGCCCAACCGCTGCGAGCAGCGGCCTGTCGTGCTCCAGCTCGCCGCGGCGCAGGTCGAGACCTGCGTCTGGCCGAAGCGCTGCGCGCAGCCGCTCGTCTCTCTCTAAGCCCGCTCGGCGGGCCAGACGACGTTCTTGAAGCGCCGGTGCGCCCATAGCCAGTGGGCGGGCCGCTCCCGGACCCAGGCCTCGACCTTGGCGGCGAGGACCTGGGTCACGGGGCCGGCGTCCGGCGGGGCGGGAAGCTCCAGCTCGGGCTCGATCACCGTGCGCACCAAAGGGCCCTCCCGGACGGTCGAGACCGGGACCACGGCCGCGCCGGTACGCTCGACGATCGGGCCCACCGCCGCCAGCGTGTCCACCGCGACCCCGAAGAAAAGGGCGGGAACTCCCATGGGGGGCGGGGCGTACTGGTCGATCACGAACCCGACGGACTCGCCGCGGCGCAGGGCCTTGAGCACGCCGGGCAAGGTCCGCGGCTGATACAGGGCGCGCACGTCGACGGAGAGCCGCGCCGCCTCGATCCTCTTGTGCAGCCACTCGGGCTTCAAGTGCCGCGTGACCATGGTCAGCGGCATGCCGTGCATGGCCCCGGCCGCGACCATGAGCTCCCAGTTGCCCATGTGGGCGGAGGCGAAGATCACGCCCTTGCCCTTGTCCGCGGCCCTGCGCCAATTGTCGAAGCCGGAGAGGCGCGACACGCGCTTGGCGTAGCGCCGGTAGTGCCCGGGAACGGGGGAGAGCATGTGCAGGAGCTCGAGGACGAGAAGCCCGTAGTGCTCGAAGTTTTGGCGGACCAGCCGCTCGCGCTGGGACGCGCTCAGCTCGGGCAGGCAGCGGCGCAGGTTCTCCCGGGCGACCTTCGCGCGGCGGCGATCGACGTGGAGAGCGAGCCGGCCGAGGAGGCGGCCCAAGGGGACCTCGATGGAGCGCGGCAGCGCGGTCGCCGCCAGGGCCGCGGCCGTCAACGGCGGCCAGATGAGGAGCGCCAGCCAGAGCGGCATCAGGCCGAGAGGCGCCTCTTGAGCTGGCCGACTTGGTCGGCGTTGCCGATGACGACCAGCACTTCTCCCGCGGCCAGCGGCCGCTCGGAGGGGGGGTTGATCTCGTAGGCCGCCGCCTGGGGCCGGCGGATGGCCAGGAGCAGGGCGCCCCCGTCTCCGGCGCCGTGCACCTCGCCCGCGGGCTTGCCCACCAAGGCGGAGGCGGAGGGGACCTCGAGCTCCTCGAAGCGGTAGCTCGAGCCCTTGTCCCGGATCATGGAGTCGAGGAAGCTCACCGCCGCGGGACGGACCATCTCCGAGGCCATGCGCAGGCCGCCGATGAGGAAGGAGCTCACCACCGCGTCCGCGCCGCCGCGCAGGAGCTTGGGGCGCACGCCCTCGTCGTGGATCTCGCTGACGATGCGCAGCCTCGCGTTGAGGCTGCGCGCCGACAGCACCAGGAAGACGTTGTCGCGGTCGTTGGCCAGCGCGCAGAACAGGCCCGCCGCGCGCTCGATCCCGGCCTCCTGCAGGCTCTCGTCCGAGAGCGCGTCGCCGCGCAGGACCAGGACGCCCTCCTCCTCCATCTGGCTCGCCTTCACCGGGTCGTTCTCCAGCATGACGAAGTCGCGGCCGGTGCTGCGCAGCTCCTCGAGGATGGTGCGGCCGGTGTTGCCGCCGCCGCAGACGATGTAATGGCCGCTCAAGGCCGCGATCTTCTTCGTCATCTTGCGCCTCCGGAGGACGTCGCTGAGCTCGCCTTCGACGATGAAGGCGGTCATGGCCGACAGGGAGTAGGCCACGGCGCCGAAGCCGGTGACGGCGAGGCCTATGGTGAACGCGCGGCCGTGGTTCGAGAGCGGGTGGACCTCACCGTAGCCGATGGTGGCCAAGGTGATCGTCGTCATGTAGAAGGCGTCGAACCAGCTCCAGCCCTCGATGAGGACGTAGCCGGCCGTCCCGATCACGAACAGCGCCGCGACCGCGAGCGCGGCCCAGGCCAGCCGTTTTCGGGACTCCGCGACCATGCCGCCGGACGGCTACTTCAGGATGTCGAGAAGCTCGATCTCGAAGGACAGGGCCGCGCCGCCGCGGATCTGCGGGGGGCGCCCGGCGTCGCCGTAGGCGGCGTCCGACGGGCAGGTCACGCGGGCCTTGCCGCCCACCTTCATCTTCTGGACCGCCTCGGTCCAGCAGGGGATGACCCCGTTCAAGGGGAACTCGGCGGGCGTGCCGCGCTGGATGGAGCTGTCGAAGACCGTGCCGTCGCGCAGGGTCCCCTGGTAGTGGACCTTCACCTTGTCCGTCGCCTTCGGCGAGGCGCCGGTGCCCTTCTTGAGCTCGGTGTAGATCACGCCGGAGGGGAGCTTCTGCGCGCCCTTCTCCTTGGCCGCCTTGGCCAGGAAGGCCTTGGCCGGCTCCTTCTCGGCCGCGGCCGCC
>DATLOS010000401.1:0-3737 GCA_035536155.1 Elusimicrobiota bacterium | reverse complement strand
CATGCAGGTGAGCGTCCCCTTGGCGCTGCTCGAGCTCTCCGACAGCATGAGCCTCACCGCGCTGGCCACCGGCGGCGCCACTTTCCTCGACGCCGTCGGGACTTTGGCCGGCGCCTGGCTCACGGAGCGCTACGGCAACCGCCGCGTCCTGACCGCGTCCACGCTCGTGCGCGCGGCCTCGCTGGGAACCGCGGCCGCGCTGTCCTTGGCGGGCGTCCTCACGGTGCCCGTCCTCGTCGCCGCCGTGCTGGTCGAGGGCCTCGCGCGGGGCGTGGCGGACACGGCGCAGAGCACGGTGCCGCAGTCGATCGCGCGCGGCGACGCGGACGCGCTGCGCCACATCTACCGGCGCTATCACGGGACCGTGGAGTTCGGGGCGATCGTCGGCCCGCTCCTGGTCGGGACGCTGATCCTCGCCGCCGGCATGGGCTGGGCCGCCGCGCTCGCCCCGGCGGCGTTCCTGGTCGCGGCGACGATATACCGGCGCCTCCCCTCCGATACCCAGACCGAGCACGGGCCCGAAGCGCCCGAGAAGCTGGGATTTAAGGGTGCGCTGTCGATACCCTGGGTGCGCTTGGCCCTGCTCGCCACGGCGTTCTTGACCCTCTATCCCCTGAAAGGGCTCCTGCCCGCGATCTTCGCCGAGGAGGCCCTGCACTCGCCGCCGGCCGCCGCCTGGCTGGCGGTGCTCTTCGGCGTGGGGGGATTTGCGGGCTCGTACGTGTCCGTCCACGCCTGGAAGCGCCTGGGGCTGGGCCCCCTCCTCGCCCTGGCGGCGCTCGGCTCGGTCATCCTGGGCCTTGCCTGGCTTCCCGGAGCGTTCCTCCCGGCCGCCGTCGGGGTGCTGCTCTTCTCCGCGAGCAACGTCGTGGCGCGGGTGGCGCTGTCTTCCGAGCTGGTCACGCGCTACGGGGCGTCGGCGCCCACGGTCATGGGCTTGACCCGCTTCACCGTGAACGCGTCCGCCATCGTCGTGCGCATGGCGGTGGCCTTGGCCTTCGCCCTGACGGCCTCGGTCATGGGCGGCTTCACGGCGCTGGCCGTGGGGATCGCCGTCGTCGCCGCGGGCCTGCTTTGGGTGGGGTTGCGCCTCAGTCGACGTTGACCGGGCCCATCACGCGCACGAAGGCGTCGACGACGGCCTTGTCGAAGCGGCCCTCGTCGACTTCCTTCTTGATCTCGGCCAAAGCGGCCTTGGGCTTCCAGGCGTCCTGGTAGGCCCGCCACGAGGTGCGCGCCTCGTAGGCGTCGACCACCATGAGGATCCGCGCGGCCACGGAGATCTGCTCGCCCTTGAGCCCCTCGGGGTAGCCCGAGCCGTCGAGACGCTCGTGGTGCTGGTAGACGCCCTCCATGATCTCGGGCGTGACCGGGATGCCCGTGCCCTCGAGGACCTTCTTGGCCTCCCGCACGTGGCTGCGGATGATGCCGAGGTCCACGGGAGAGATGTCCTCCATGCGGTCCTCGCAGCTGAGCAGGTGCTCGGGCACGTTCTTCTTGCCGATGTCGTGAACGAAGGCGGCGAGGAAGACGGCGCGCTTCTGCCTGTCGTCGAGCCCCATGGCCTCGGCGACCGCCGCGGCCAGCGCGGCGCAGACCTTGCCGTGGTGGATGGAGCCGTCGAGCGCCTCGATGGGAAGGAGGGCCTCCCAGGGCAGGCTGCTCTTGGCCACCATCGCCCGATAGGCGTCCGCCGCCTTGGGCGGGATGCGCTGCGAGTCGTCGAAGGGATCGAGGAGCTTGACCACCTCGAAGGCCGCGACGCGCTGCTTTCGTCCCTTCACGGAGATGTAGCCCCGCTCCTGGCCGGTGAGCATCGCGGCGGCGATCGCCTGCTCGACGGGGCTGCGGTGCGGATCGATGTTCTGCGCGCCGCGCAGGAACTCGGCGGCGCGCGCCGCGTCGCCCAGCTCCGAGGCGAGATTCGCCGCTTCCATATATAGCTTCGCCGTGGGCGCGTGCTGTATCGCCTTCTCGAGGAGCTCGAGCTGGGCCTCGGTCTGCCGGGCGTCCTGCTCGCTCATGCCGGTGCGCAGCGGGCGCAGGTGGAACCAGCGCCGCACCGCGTCGGCTACGCGCTGGTCGACGCACATCCCGCCGACCGGCGAGATCTCCTGCAGGCGGGAGGCGAGGTTGACCGTGTCGCCGACCGCGGTGAAGTGCTTGCGGTTCTCCGAGCCCATGAGGCCGACGAGCGAGGGGCCCGAGGCGATGCCGATCCGCATCTGCCAGGGGAAGGAGTTGGTGCGCATCTTCTCCTGCATCTTCATCGCGGCCAGCACGGAGAGGAGCGCGTGGTTCTGCGCGGGATAGGGGACGCCGAACTCGGCCATGAGCCCGTCGCCGATGTACTTGTCGAAGTGGCCGCGGTAGATGGTGAAGATCGGCTCCATCGCGGAGAACATCCGGTTGAGGTCCTCGATGACCAGCTCCGGGCCCATCTCCTCGCTGCGGGCGGTGAAGTCCTTGAGGTCGGCGAAGAGGACGGTGAGGGTGCGCTTCTCGTTGCGCAGCTTGCGGTCGATGATCATCTTCGCGACCATCGGGTCCATGGTGGAATAGAGGACCGATTCGACGCGCGAGAGGGTCAGGTTCTTGGTCTCGAGCGCCTTGCTCGTCTCCTCCAAGCGGTTCTGCAGCTCGGCCACCTGGCCGGAGCTGTCCTTGGCGGTGCGGGAGCGGCTGCGCAGCTCCTCGCTCATGCGGCCGACCAGGATGCTCGTCAGGATCAAGGTGGAGCCCCAAAGCAGGAGGTACGCCACCGAGACCCCGAAGTCCGCGAGCACGAAGTCGAACCGTCCGATCAGCGCCATCCCCACGCCCCAGGACGCGGCGAAGATGGCCCCGACCACCGCGGCGCGCGAGCTGATGAGATAGGCCGCCATGAGGACGGGGATGAAGAAGATGTTCAAGTAGACGAGCCGGTATTCGCTCATCCCCAGCCCGGCGGCCACCGCCACGAAGACGCCGCCGATGAAAAGCCCGTCGAAATTGTCTAAAAGGAGGTCGCGCGTGGTGCGGCGCAAATAAGAAAGGAGGCGGCTTTTGGGAAGCCCCTCGTCGGCCTCTTTCTCGCGTTCGCCCATCACTGCTTAGCATACGAGGAAAATGCAAAGTCTGCAATAGCTTTTAAGCCCTCCCGCGCTAGTGCTACAATCGGCCTCGTGACGATACCGCTCGCCGTCCTGGGCGCGGACGGCCGCATGGGCCGCGAAATCTGCGCCTTGGCGCGCCGGGACTCCCGTCTCAGCCTGGCCGGGGAGATCCGCCGCGAGACCTCTTCCGTCGAATTCGCCCGCATTCTAAAGGGAATCCGGTGCCTGGTGGACTTTAGCCGCCCCGACGCCTCGATCCGCGCGGCCAGCCGGGCGGCGAGCCGGAACGTGCGTCTCGTGATCGGCACCACGGGCTTCTCGCCCAGCCAGACCGCTTCCTTAAAAAGGCTCTCGCGCCGGACGGCCGTCCTTATCTCCGCGAACATGAGCCCCGGGATGAACGTCCTTTTCGACCTGGCGGAGCGCGCCGCCCGAGCCCTTCCCGGCTTCGACGCCGCGATCTCGGAGACGCATCACCGCCGCAAGAAGGATGCGCCCAGCGGGACCGCCTTGAGCCTGGCCGAATCGGTGCGGCGCGGCCGCCCCGGCGGCGCCCCCGCCCCGATCGTCAGCCTCAGGGCCGGGGACGTTCCGGGCGACCACGAGCTGCTCCTGGCGGGCCCCGGCGAGCGCATCGTCTTG
>DATLOS010000400.1:0-2426 GCA_035536155.1 Elusimicrobiota bacterium | reverse complement strand
CCTGGGAGTCGACCAGGGACTTCGCGATCCGGGCCGGGATGTCCGGGTCGCCCTTGAGGGCGGCTTGGATGAGCGCGTCCAGGTCGCCGAAGCGGTTGAGGAGCTTGGCCGCGCCGACCGCGCCCACGCCGGGAACCCCGGGCACGTTGTCCGAGACGTCGCCGGTCAAGGTCAGGTAGTCCACGAGCTGGGCCGGGGTGACCTTGAACTTCTCCTCCACCTTGGCGGGATCGAAGACCACGCCCTTGGCCTCGTTGAGAACGCGGATGCGCCCGCCGACCAGCTGGAGAGCGTCCTTGTCTCCGCTGACCAAGACGACGTCGAGACCCTCGGCCTCGCCCTTCGCCGCGAGGGTGGCCATCAGGTCGTCGGCCTCCCAGCCCGGAGCCTCGACGAAGGGAAGACCGGTGGCCTTCACCACGTCCCGCGCCGCGTTGAGCTGCCATTTGAGGTCGGGCTCGGTGGGCTTGCGCGTCGCCTTGTAGCTCTCGAGCTCCTTATGGCGGAACGTCGGCCCGGGCGCGTCGAAGCAGACGGCCAGGAGCTCCGGCTTGTCGCGGCGGATGATGACGAGGAGGGCGCGCAGGAAGCCGAGGAGGGCCCCGACCGGCTCCTTCTTCGAGTTGGTCAGCGGCGGCAAGGCGTGGTAGGCGCGGTGAAGGTAGGCGTGGGCGTCGACGAGGTAGAGGCGCCGGCGGGTCGCGGCGGCCGTCTTCACGAAGCCGGCTCCCGGAGCGCGTCCTCGATCCCCGCGCGCACCTCGGCGGCGACGCCCTCGTCGAAGCCCAGCCAGCGCCGGCGGATGCGCCCCTGGCGGTCGATGAGCATGGTCGTGGGCAGGCCGCGCACGCCGAAGGAATCCTGCGAGGTGGTCTGCGGGTCGAGGAGCACGGTGTAGCGCATGCGGTTCTCGCGCACGTACGGCGGGACCTCCTCGGGCGCGGGGTCCATGCTCACGCCCACGACCTCGAGGCCGCGGGGCTTGAGCTCGTCATAGAGCTTCTCGAACATGGGGATGGATTCGTGGCACGGCTCGCAGTAGGTCGCCCAGAAGTCCAGCAGGACGACCTTGCCCTGGAAGTCGCTCAAGCGCACCGTCTTGCCCCCCAGATCCTGCAGGGCGAGGCTCGGCGCCCGCTCCGGCGCCGCCGCGCCCTCTTGCGACCGCCGGCAGGCTCCCAGCGCCGCCGCGAGGGCCAGGAGCAGCCAGCCGCGGCGTCGGAGGCCCGTCATGCCCGCCCTAGCCTACCAGCTGATCGAGCGCCTTCTTGATGTCCGCCTTGGAGTGGACGCCGACCATCTGGTTCTCGACCTTGCCGCCCTTGAAGAAGAGCAGCGTGGGGATCGCCGAGATGTTGTAGCGCGTGGCCGCGTTGGGGTGCTCGTCCGTGTTGAGCTTGCCCACCCGGACCTTGCCGGCGTACTCCTTCGCCAGCTCCTCCACGAGCGGGGACAGCATGCGGCACGGGCCGCACCAGGGCGCCCAAAAGTCCACCAGGACGGGCTGGGGGCTCTGTATCACCTGGGCGTCGAAGGAATCGTCGGTCAGTTGGATCTCGGACATGGGGACCTCCTGGGGGGATTCGTCGGGGAGTGGACGGGTTACGAGGACGACTTTTTTATGATAGCAGTCCGGCCCTTGGGAGTCAAGGCGCGCCGGCGAGCGCGCCCGAGCCGGAGAGCAGGAGGGCGCTGACGGCCTGGACCGCGGCCAAGAGGTAGCTGGAGAGCAGCAGCAGGGTCACCGCCAGGATATAGAAGTGGACCGCGGAGCGGGCGGCCTGCTCGAAGGGCGCGGAAAATCCCCGGACCACGGGCGACTCGCGGCGGGCCTCGAAGTCGGCGCGGACGGCCCGGAAGCCCCCCCACGTCGCCTGGTAGAAGTTGAAGCCGAGCTTGGTCAAGGCCGTCTCGAGCTCCTCGTTGCGCCCCTTGGCCTTCGGGGGGAGCTGGAGGAACACGGCGTTGAGCTCGGGGTCGGCCGCCGCGACGCGCGCGCCGAAGGTCCGCAAGATCTCCGGGTCCAGGCCCGCGGCCGCCAGGTCCTCCTCCAGCTCCCGGGAGAGCGGCGCGTTCGAGGCCGCCAGGCTCCGGTCCCAGGCATCGAGGCCGCCGCGCAGCGCCCCGGGGTCGCGCAGGACCACCAGCAGGCCCTTCGCCGGCGGGACCAGCGGGCCGAACAGCCACTCCGCGAGGCGAGGCCGCCGCAGGGGCTCCGCCACGACCCAGCGCGCGACGTGGTGGCCGTCGAGCGGAGCCAGCGGGATGAGGTTGAAGACCATGTAGAGCACGTTGAAGAAGAGCGCCAGGGCGACCCACGACGCCGGTCCGCCCAGGCCCGCGGCGACGAGGCCGAGGTGGAGCGCGGCCAAGCCGAGCGCGATCGCCAGGTGGACCCCCGGCCCGGCCAGCGCGACCAAAGCCGT
>DATLOS010000399.1:0-7367 GCA_035536155.1 Elusimicrobiota bacterium | reverse complement strand
GAGAAGGTCCGCGTCCCGCCCGGGACGCCGGCCCTCGATCTCTCCGGCTACACGGTCCTGCCCGGCCTTATCGACCTGCACGTGCACCTCATGGATTCGCCCGCGGACTTCGGAGACCCGAAGGTCTACCTGAAGCGCACGGAGGAGGAGTCCCTGCGCGAGGGGCGCGCCCACGCGGCGGCCACGCTCCGCGCCGGGTTCACGACGGTCCGCAACCTGGGAACGTACCTGCCTTGGGCCGACCGCGCCTTGCGCGACGACATCGCTTCGGGCCGGACGCCGGGCCCGCGCATGCAGATCGCCGGCTACTATCTGACCATCCCGGGCGGGGGCGGAGACGTGCGGCCGCCCGGAGTGCCGGAGGGCGACATTCCCGCGATCCTGCGCCGCGGCGTCGCCCGGGGGCCGGAGGCCTTCCGGCGCAAGGCCGAGGAGGCCCTCGCGCAGGGGGCGGATCTCCTCAAGGTCATCGCCTCGGGCGCGGTGCTCGCCTTCGGCAGCGAGCCGGGCGCGCCGGAGATGACGAAGGACGAGATCGCCGCCGTCGTCGCGGCGGCCCACGCCGCCGGCAAGAAGGTGGCGGCCCACGCGCACGGCGCGCGCTCCGTGCGGGACGCGCTCGAGGCCGGCGCCGACACGATCGAGCACGCGTCCTTGATCGACGCCGCCGGCTTGGCCCTGGCGAAAGCCAGGGGCGTGCCGCTGTCGATGGACGTCTACAACGGCGACTACATCGACGAGGACGGGCGGAAGGCCGGCTGGCCCGCCGAGTACCTGGAGAAGAACCGGGCGACCACCCAGACCCAGCGCGACGCCTTCCGGGAGGCTCTCCGTTTGGGCGTTCCCATCGTCTTCGGCACCGACGCGGGCGTCTATCCCCACGGGCTCAACGCCCGCCAGTTCAAGATCATGACCGCCCTGGGAATGAGCCCGATGGAGGCCATCCGCTCCGCCACCGCGCTGGCCGCCCGCTGCATGGGTTGGGAGGACCGGGTCGGCGCGGTCGCCCCGGGCCGCTACGGCGACCTCGTCGCCGTGCGCGGCGATCCTCTCGCCGACATAGCTTTGCTCGAGGACGTGCGCGTCGTGGTTCAGGGCGGCCGCGTCGCGCGCGCGGATTAGGCGACGCCGGTCTTTTTCAGCAGCTCGTCCAGCTCGGCGCCGTCGAGGGCGAGCGCGAGCGCGAAGCCGATGGAGAGCCCGGTCGCCCGCGGCGACGCCCCGAACAGGAGCGGCGGCTGCTCGAAGGGGAGCCGATAGGCGCCTCGGGCGATGCTGGGCGAGCTGAGAACGGCGTAGCCGCGCACCGCGTCGGCCAGCGGCCGGATCAGGGCTTGGCCGAGGATGTTGGCGAACTCGCCCAGCACCGCCTCGTCCGGGTTGGCGATGCGCCACGCTCCGGACGAGCCGGCGTCGGCCGCCGCTCCCACCACGGCCTGCGTCAGGGAGAGCGCGGCATCGGCGGAAAACGACACCGCGATCTCGGCCTTGAAGGGGCGCTTGCAGGAGAGGCGCGCGGTGACCGTCTTGCCGTTCGCCTCCGGGGGCATGCCGGTCGAGAGCTGGGCGGACCCGGCCTCCCAGGGCGTCCCGGAGAACTGCGAGATCTTCTCGACCCCCGCGCGCAGACCCTCGCCCAGGAGCCGCTCCAGCGGGGCGCTCACGAGGACGACGTCCCCGCCTGCGGGCCGGGCAGTTTCGCCATGGCCGCGGCGATCTGGCTGATCTCGAAGGGCTTGCCGATGAGCGCGATCACTCCCAGCGCGCGGGCTTGCGCGGCGACCTCGTCCTGGGTGTTGGCCGTCACCAGGATCGCGGGCGCGGCCGGGTTCTTGGCGCGGATCTCCTGGAGCACCGCCAGGCCGTCCATGTCGGGCAGCGACAAGTCCAGCGTGGTCAGGTCGGGATGCAGGGCGGCGTAGGCCTGCAGCGCCGCGGTGCCGTTGTCGGCCTCGCCCACGACCTCGTGGCCGAGGATGCCCAGGAAGTCCTTGAGCAGGCTCCGGATCATAGGGGAATCGTCGACGACGAGGACGCGGTAGCCCATGTCCGTCTCGAGTTTAGCAGCCCTACGCCGGGCCCGCAAGCTCCAGGACGTCCTTGCCGTCCCGCTCGCGGAGGACGCCGCTGCGGCGCTGGGGGTCGTGCTGGAAGAGGAGCAGCCACTCCTCGCGCTTGGCCCGGGCGAGGAGGTCGCGCTTGACCTCGAGGGTCTGCACCGGCAGGAGGTCGTAGCCCATGATCCAGGGCAGGGACACGTGGGCGCGGGTGGGGATCAGATCGCCCAGGAACACGGCTCTCTTCCCCTCCGACTCGATCATCACGCACTGGTGGCCGCGGGTGTGCCCGCCGGAGCGGAAGACCTTGAGCCCGGGCTCGAGCTCGAAGTCGCCGTCGACCAGCTCGAGCAGGCCGGCCTCCTGCACGGGGGCGAAGTTCTCCTCGAGATACGAGGCGCGGTTGCGCTCGTGCGGCGCCTGGGCGTCCTCCCACTCGAGCTTCTGAGAGATGAACTTGGCTCTGGAGAACTGCGGCCGGGGCTTGCCGTCCTCCAGCTCGGTGTTTCCGCCGGCATGGTCGAAGTGGAGATGGGTGTTGATGACCGCGTGGATGTCGGTCGGGGCGAGGCCGAGCGCCTTGAGCTCGTCGCGCAGGGTCACGGGGCGCTCCACCGAGTAGACGGAGAGGAACTTCTTGTTGGAGTCGTACTTCGAGGAGAGGCCGGCGTCGACGAGGACGTTCTTGCCGCGGGGCGTGCGGATGAGCAGGCAGCCGAGGGCCAGCGGGATGCGGTTCTTGTCGTCGGGCGGCGTCTGCCGCTCCCAAAGCGTCTTGGGCACCACGCCGTACATGGCGCCGCCGTCGAGGCGAAAGAGCCCGTCGCAGAGCTGGTGGACCTCGAAGGCCCCGACCCGCAGCGGGGTCACTTACCGCAGCACTTCTTGAATTTCTTGCCGCTGCCGCACTTGCAGGGCTCGTTGCGGCCGAGGTCGGGCTCGGTCTTGACGAAGGGCTTGTGGTCTCCGGCGGCGGCGGCGGGCGCCTGGAGCTGGCCCGAGGCGATCTCCTTCTGGTGGGCCTCGATCCAGGCCTTCACCGCGGCCGAGTCCTTGATGTTCACGCCCTCGGCCTGCATCCGGGCCGAGATGGCGCGCAGCTGGGCCATGAACGCGGGGTTCTTCCAGTGGCGGAAGAACTTGCCCAGCATCCCCTGCTTCTCCAGCTCCTTGAGGTCCATCCCGGCGGCGGCCTTCTCCGCCGCCTTCTCGGCGACGGCGCCGGCGATCTTGTCCTTGATCTTATCGAGAGGGTTCCACATCGAGGTCTCCTGGGGTCAGCGCAAAACTACGGAAGGGGGGGGATTCGAACCCCCGAGGCGGGGTCGCCGCCTAACGCTTTTCGAGAGCGTCCGTTTCAACCGCTCACGCACCCTTCCAGACAGGAAATTATATATCTTTGCTCGGTGCGAATTCGGGTTCTCGTCGTCGACGACGATCCGCGCGTGGCCGACCTGGTCCGGGACGGCCTCTCGCGGGAGGAGCACTCCGTGGCGGCCGCCCGGGACGCCGACGCCGGGCTCGAGGCCGCGCAGCGGCTCCAGCCGGACGTCATCCTCTTGGATTGGAACATGCCCGGCCGCGCGGGGATCGACGTCTGCCGCGCGCTGCGCTCGGGCGAGCACACCCGGAGTTTGCCGATCATCATGCTCACCGGCGTCGACAAGACGTCGAGCAAGGTCGGAGCGCTCGACGCCGGCGCCGACGACTACGTGACCAAGCCCTTCAAGCCCGAGGAGCTCGCGGCCCGCATCCGGGCGGTCCTGCGCCGCCTCGGCGCCGGCGTCGTTCCCAGCGCGGTCCTGAAGGCGGGCCGCCTGGAGCTCGACGGGGCCGGCTACTCCGCCAAGGTGGACGGCCGCCCCGTGAAGCTGACCACCGCCGAGTTCGAGATCCTCTATCTCCTCGCCTCCCGCGAGGGCCGGCCGCTCACCCGGGAGATCCTGCTCGAGCACGTCTGCCCGCCGGAGACCCAGACGCCGCGCACCATCGACGTCCACGTGCGCCGCATCCGCGAGAAGCTGGGGCCCGACGCGGGAGCGTATCTCAAGACGCTGCACCGCGTCGGGTACCTCTTCAGCTCCCGCGATTAGCGCCCCTCCTTGATCGTCGCGTAGGTGACGGCCTGCCCCAAGGCGCTGCAGGGCCCTCCCGTCTTGGGATTCGTCTGCGCGATCTTCATGTAGCCCCCGTAGCCGAAATTCGTTCCGGCCGAGTTTCTCAGGATCCAGTACGGGGTGTTGGTGGCGGCGTCCGTGCCCCAGCCGACGAGCACGATCAAGTGGTTGGTCTTGCCGCTGGTGTCGCAGCCGTGCCCGCTCTCGCCGAAGACGCCGCCGGTGTAGGCCGCGAAGGCGTGGCTGTCCATCACGGTCGCCGTCACGGCGCCGTAGGTGTAGATGGCTCCCTTGATCTGAGCGATGGAGGGGCTCTTCCCGTCCGGCGACTGAAGCTTCGTGTAGTTTTGGACTTTGGCGGCGCCGGGATGATGCCCGCAGGACTTCTGGCGCCCGACGTACGGGTCGTTGCTCCACAGCGCGATCCCGTGGTCGCGCGCGTAATCGAATGCCGTGGCGGCGTTCCCTCCCTTGCAGCCGTTGGCGGGCAGGCCCTCGGAGGCGTAGGCGCAGTCCACGAGCTCCTGCGGCGAGAAGTCGGCTTTTTTTCGGTTGAGGAGAGCGTAGTAGAACCCGATGGCTCCCGCGCTCGCGAAGGCCCAGCAGGAGCCGCAGTGAACGGTGTGCCCGAGGGACTGGTCTCCGACGTCCGGGGCGAGGTTTCCGACGGCGTCGAGCGTGCTGTAGCTCGCCGGCAGCTGCGAATCCTGGGGGACCGCGCGGTCGACCAGCGCTTGGCCCGACGCGACGTAGTTGTCCAGACGGGCGTTGAGGACTCCGTTCAAGGACGACTGCCCCGTGGCGCCGCCCGGCCCGTCGGAGAGACCGGGCTGTCCGCTAAGCAGGTCGCGCAGCGCGTTGGTCGGGCCTATCGTGAACTTCCAGCCCTCGGCCTGGGATTGGGCCTGGAGCTGTTGGAGCGTCTTCGTGAGCGGATCGGCGGCCGCGGTCTGCGCTCCCGCGCCTTGTTTGCATAGCGCGGGCGCCTGCGTCAGGCGGACGACGTACAGAGCGATCGCCAAGGCTCGAACCGTTCCCTGCTTCGCTTTCGTGCTCATGATATGCCTCCAGTGTCCGGGCGCGCTACTGCTTGATCGTCGCGAACACCACGGTCTTGCCGAGAGCGCCGCAGGGTCCGCCCGTCTTCGCGTTCGTCTGCGCGATCTTCATGTAGCCGCCGTAGCCGAAGTTGGTGCCGTAGGAATTCCGGAGGATCCAGTAGGGGGTGTTCGTCGCGGCGTCCGTGCCCCAGCCGACGAGGTCGACCCAGTGGTTGACCTTGCCGCTGGTGTCGCAGCCGTGCCCGCTCTCGCCGAAGACCCCTCCGCCGGTGTACGCGGCGAAGGCGTGGTTGTCCATGACGGTGGCGGTCACGGCCCCGTAGATGTAGATGGCTCCTTTGATCTGCGCCACGGACGGACTCTTGCCGTTCGGCGACTCCAGCTTCGTGTAGGTCTGCACCCGGGCGGCGGCGGGATGGCGCCCGCACGACTTCTGGCGCCCGATGTACGGGTCGTTGTTCCACAGCGCGATCCCGTGATCCCGCGCGTAGTCGAAGGCCGGCATCGTGCTGCCGCCCTTGCAGCTGTTGACCGCGAGTCCTTCCGCGCCGTAGGCGCAGTCCACCAGCTCCTGCGGCGAGAAGTCCGCCTTCTTGCGGTTGAGGAGGGCGTAATAGAAGCCGATCGCGCCCGCCGTCGCGAAGGCCCAGCACGAGCCGCAATGGCTGGTATGCCCGAGCGATTGGTCGGCCACGTCCGGCGCCAGGCCTCCGACCGCGTCGAGCGTGCTATAGCTGGCCGGCAGCTGCGAGTCCTCCGGGACCGAGCGATCCACCTGCGCTTGGGAGACCGCGACGTTGTTGTCGAGCTGCCGGCTGATGACGTTCGTTAAGGAAGAGGGGCCGGTCGCTCCGCCCGGGGCATCCTCCGAGAGCCCCGGCTGTCCCGAGAGCAGAGCCTGCAGGGCGCTTGTGGGACCTATGGAGAACCGCCAGCCCTCGCTCGCCGCCTGCTCTTGAAGCTGCTGCAAGGTCTTGGTCAACGGGTCGTTGGCGGAGGCCTTGCCTTCTTTATTCTGGGCCCCGGCCGCCGGTTGGGCGACGGCCAGCAGAGAGGCCAAGGCGCGGGCGGCGAGACGCTTCGTCTTCGTGTTCATGGTTCCTCCGGGGTCACGGTCGTTCACGGCAAGCTCCCGATTCCTGAAGCCCTTCGGGGGGACGGCGGGCTGCGCCGCCACGGCGGGACTTGGCTCGCCTCGCCGACCGGCGGCACGGCGGCCATCGGCGCGCGGGCCAGCGTCGGCCAGGGATCGCGCCGGTCGGCGGAAAGGTCCCCGGGGCTGGCCGGGGCCATGCCGAAGAGTTGGGCGAGCGCGCCCCCCGAGGAGCCCGGGTCGGGCTCTATCGACCGCCGATCCGCCGTCCCGGCCGCGGCGTCCGCCTGTGGGAGAGCGCGAAACGCCCGCCGAGCCAGGGCGCGCTTTCCGAAGCGGGGCTGCCAGGCGCCGCCCAGGCCTCCGAGCCCGGAGGAGAGCGCCAGGCGTCTGGGGCGGGAAGCCTCGTAAGCGGCGGCGGGAGCGGCGGCGGAGGCCCCGCCGTTCGCCGACGCGGCCGCCCGCGCGAGCCGCTCGAGGGAGTCGCCGACGTCGGGCGACTCGGGGCCCGCCTCGCGGCGCGCCGGACGGGGCGCCGCCGGCGAGGGCTCCGGCGCCGGAGAAGCCTCGTCGGTTTCGGGCTTTCCCAAAATGGCCGAGTTCTCTTCCCGATCCAGCAGGATTCTTTCGCCGAGGTCGGCCCACGGAAGCATCGGCCGCGTCGGCGCGGCGGGGCCGGAACGGTCGGCTGCCCGATCCTCGGCCGGAAAAATCGCGGCGCGAGGTCCGTCGACGGAAGGCTCCTCGCGGGCCAGCGTCGCGCAAACGCCGGCCGCGAGCAGGAGGAGCGTCGCGAGCAGGTATGCGGCGAGCGCGCGCAGGGGGGCGGGCAGGAAGGCGAACAAGCCCAGGAGGCCGAGCCCGCCGCGTCTGCGGGCGGGGGACTCCGGGGCGCTGAGCCTCGGGATCTCCGGCAGGGCGATGATCACGGTTCGGGTTTCCATGCCCGCAGGATGGTCGCGCCGCATGAAGAGCGGGGGAAAAGTTGTTAAGGATTGTTAAGAACGGGGGCCCGGCTATAATACGGCGTGTCTCTCCA
>DATLOS010000398.1:0-4915 GCA_035536155.1 Elusimicrobiota bacterium | reverse complement strand
GGAGCTGCCGGATCTGCTCGACCGTCACCCGGCCCGAGGCCAGGTCGGCGATACTGAACCGGCAGGCGAGCTCGCCGCCGACCGCAGCCGAGACGCCCTTCAGTCGCGCCCACGCGAGCGCGGCCGCCACGTTCTCGGGCTTCTCGATGACCACGGTCAGCTCTGCCGGCACAACGAGGCTCGCGCCGCCCCCCCCTTGCTCCGGCTCGTCGGTCTCGGGCGTCGGCGCCTCGGGCGTCGGCCCCTCGGCCGCGGGCGCGCGCTCGGGCGCCTCGGTCTCGTCAGGCGGGCCCGGATCCGGCGCAGCCCGCCCGCCCGTCGCCGGCGCGGCGACGAACGCCCAGGAGCCCGCCCGAGGGTCAGGCTCGGCGAAGGCGCGGACGAAGCCGGCCAGGCGGTGCGCGGTGTGCTCGGGGGTGGCGGTCGGGACGACGAAGACCGCGTGGTCCACCATGAGGCGGGTCTGGAGGGTGACGAGGTGCGCGCAGGGGATCCGGCCGAACTTGCGCTTCGGCGAAGGGAACGCCGGCCCCTCGATCAGGAAATAGAGCTGGCAGCCCGTCCGGCGCCGGAGGCGCAGCATCTTGCCCAGGTTCAGCGACCGCAGGTCGGCCTCGCCCCGCGCGAAGTCGGCCCAGGTCTTGCGCTCGAAGGCGGCCAGGACGGCGGGCTCACCGGCGGTCCGCTCGCAGATGAGGAAGTCGGCCGTGTTGAGCTGGCTGACCGCGAGGCCGAAGCCCCGCGCCGAGAGCTCGGCCGGGAGGTGGGGCGCGACGTCGCGCTCGCGTGTGTCCCGGACGAGGTACACCGGGCGGGTAGGCCGGTTCTGCGCCATCCGCCCTCCTGTGGCCCGGTCCAATTGCGGCCGAATATCTGCGGGCCGATACGATGTCGGGGAAGAAGGGCGCAACCTCTGCGGCCAGGAAGCCGCCAACCAGGAAAGCCTCGCGGTCGACGAAGGCCGCGAAGGGCCTGACGAAGGCCCAGATGGTCGAGCAGGTGGCGCAGCACTCCGGGGTGGGCAAGTCGGACGCGAAGGCCGTCCTGGACGCGCTCCCGGCCGTGATCTGCAAGGAGCTGGCGGCCGGGCGGCCGGGGCTGATCCCCGGCGTGGCGAAGGCCTCGGTGAAGATCCGCCCGGCGGTCGGCGAGCGCTCGGGCATCAACCCCTTCACGAAGGAGCCGACGGTCTTCAAGGCGCGGCCCGAGCGCCAGGTCGTCAAGCTGCGGCCGCTCAAGGGCATGCGGGACCTGGCCTGCTGAGCGGCCGCCGCGTTTTTGCGCAAAAAAACGGAGAAGCGCCCGTCCCGATCCACGACGGCGGCGAGCCTTTTTCCGATACCCCGCCTGAGGGGGGCGCGCGCGCGGAGCCCGGAAGCACCCCGCGCGCGCACTCAGGTCCAAGGTGGCGCGAGCGCCCAGACGTCAGCCAGGGCCCGCCCGGGGTCCGCGCGGCGTGCCGCGGGTGCGCCCCGGGCGCGGGGGGACCCCACCCCCGCGAGCCGGCTCGAACAGCCGCCGGCCTCTGGTGCCGGAGCGCTGGGGCGTCTAAATGGGGCGCGCGGCCTCCCAGGCCGCGAGCGCGGCTTCGCTGGCCGCCTCGTCGCGGCGGAGGTCGGCGCGGACCTGGCCGGCGTCGCTCAGCTGCAGGGTCGCGCCGAGCCGGGCCGCGAGCCGCGACGGGAAGGGCAGCTCGGCGTCGGCCTCGAACTCCAGGGTCCCGTCGTACGGCGCCGCGCCCTGGAAGGCCGCGCGCAGGGCGGCCCCGGGGCGCCCGACGAACCGGAGCTGGACGGCGGTGTTCGCGACGAGGCGGGAGCCGTCGGCGACGATCAGGTAGCCCGCGCGGCGCCCCGCGCTCTCGGGCGCCACGAAGAGCTGGAACTCGGTCAGCCCCGCCGAGAGTAAAAAGTTCGGCGAGCCGGTCCAGACGCCCGCGAGCGCGGCTTCGGCGCGGCGCTGCGCCGCCGCAGAGGCGGCGGCGAGCAGGATCGCCACCAAGCAGGCGAGGGCGACGGCAACGAGGTCCGCGCGGAGGCGCATTATGAAAAAGATGATCGTTCACAGCGATTCGCTCGCGTCCGTGTATTCGTCTTCGTACACCCCGTCTCCGGCCACTTCCTCCACGATCACATCGTTCCCGAACACTTCCTCTTCGGTCGGGATGTAGTCGGGGTCCAGGGCGCTCCCGGCGCCTCCGACGACCGGCGCCTCCTGGGCCGCCTGACTGGAGGCCAGGGATCCGGCCGGCTCCTCAGGGAGCGCCGAACCCGTGGGCTCGGTCTTGGTTGGCGCCGGGCCGGCCTTGGCCTCGCTCGCCTTCGCCGGGCCCGAGCCGGGCCCGGCCTTGGCTTCGCCCGTCTTCGCCGGCGTTGCTGGGCCGGGGAGCGTCTTGGCCTCGCCCGTCTTCGCCGGCGTCGCCGGGCCGGGGAGCGTCCTGGCCTCGCCCGTCTTCGCCGGCGTCGTCGGGCCGGGGAGCGCCTTGGCCTCGCCCGTCTTCACCGGCGACGCCGGGCCGGGGAGTGTCCTCGGCGGCCCCTGGCCGGCCGGCACGGTATTGACGGGCCGCTTGGGGCCGGGGGAGGTCACGGGCCTCGATCCGCCCTTGGCCTCGCCAGCGGGCGCCCGCGCGGGAGCCGGCAGAGCCGGCAGGGCCGGCGCCTTCGTCTCGGGCCAGCGCAGCAGCGCGATCAGCGGCGCCGCCGACAAGCCCGGCGCCTGGAGGTTCCGGACGATCGCGGACAGGGCCGGGCGGTTGAGGGTGAAGGGAGCCTTCTCGTACGCAAAGCCCCCGGCCGACCAGCCCACGAGCCGGAGGAGGTCTAGGAACATGCCGGCGAGGGCATGGGCACCCGGATCGATGGCGGAAGGCGCGAACTGGTTGACGTACCCTGTGAAGGCCACGCTGAACTCGAACTCGCGGCCGAAGTCCCCTTGCCGGATCACGGGCTTGGCGGCCCCGCAGACGGTCGAGAGGAAGGCCACCGCGCGGCTGGGGGTGTCGCTCCCCTCGGCGCACGACGCGAGGAGGTTCTCGCGCGCCGGCCCCGCCCGGCTGGCGCGGGCCGCCAGCGCGGCGAGCAGCTCGATGAGGGCGAAGCCGACGTCGACCGCGACGGTCACCGGCGCCGAGACGAGCTTCTCGGGCGCCTCGCTGATGGCGTTCTGGAAGGACTGCCAAGGGCGCCCGGTCCCCGCCTTCGTGACGCGGGAGCCGGTGAGGTGCGCCTCGGCCCCGACCGCCAGGTCTTCGGCCTGCGCCTGGGCGATCCGGGCGAGGGCGTAGAGCTGGACGGCGCGGCGCGCGGCGGCGCCGGCGCGCTTGAGCACGATTTCGCCGAGGGGGGCGGGGGCAGGGCTGGAGGCGGGAGCGGCCATGGTATGCGGCCCGGGGCGCGTTCAATTTTAGATTTGAACCGCCCGCCGGCAGCGAAATGGCCGCGCCGCGGGCATCCGAAGCTTTTGTCGCGCCGGCGCCGTTCGTCTCGCCGGCGGACCTCCAGCCGCGCGCGGCCCGCCCGCCGATCGAGGGCGTCGAGAACGCCGCGCTCACGGGCCGCGACCTGCAGCTGCTCGTCGCGGCGACGGTGCGCCAGCAGGGCCTCGTCGGCCACAACCTCGACGGCTTCGACGACCTCGTCGACCGCGGCCTGGCGCGGATCATGGCGCACCACTTCCGCATCGACCGCCGCGTCCGCAACGAGCGGACGCAGACGGCGGAGGACCGCGAGCGGAAGGGCTTCCGCATCCGCCTGCAGTTCAGCGACACGCGCGTGGGCTCGCCGGTCAGCGCGAACTACCTGACGGGCCAGTTCGCCGACCTGTACCCCGGCCAGGCGCTGCTGACGGGCCACCCCTACTCGGGCGCCGTCACGCTGGGCGCGACGGTCCACCTGCAGGCCTTCGCGACCGACGGCCGCGTCGACGAGAAGGTCGCCGAGCTGGCGCCGTTCCAGATCGGCGGCCTGCCCTGCATGGTGCGCAGCAGCCGCTGCCACACGCGCAGCTGCACGCGCGAGACGCTGAAGGGCCTCGGCGAGGACCCCGCCGACCCCGGCGGCTACTTCATCGCGAAGCGGAACGAGTACATCGTCTACCTCCTCGAGAACATCAGCTACAACAAGATCCACGTCCACTGCCGCATGAAGCCGAACGAGCACGCGCGGGCCGAGTTCCTCTCGCAGCCCGGCGGCGCGTTCGAGAACTCGACGCAGGTCCGGGCGCGCCTGCTGACGAACGGCCAGCTGACGGTCGAGATCAACTCGACGAAGCTCGAGAAGGTGCTGCTGCCCTTCTGGCTGCTCTACCGCCTGCTGGGCATGACCAGCGACCGCGAGATCGCGGAGACGATCGTCTTCGACGCCGACGACCCCTCGCCGCTGACGCGCCAGATGCTGGGCGCGCTCGAGCGCGCCTTCCAGCTGGCGCCGCCCGACTTCGCCGACCTCGTCGGCGAGCTCGACCAGGAGCGCCTGGTGCGCGCGGCGGGCGAGCGGATCGGCCGCGCGACGGGCCAGATCAGCGGCAGCGCCTTCCAGTCGAACGAGAGCGCGCTGCAGTTCCTGAACGAGGACCTGCTGGGCAGCCCCGCGCGCCAGGGGGGCCTCGACCAGGTCTTCCTGCCGCACGTCGGCGGCGGCGCCGACCGCATCCGCAAGCTCCGCTTCCTGGGCCTGATCCTGCGCAAGCTGCTCCTCGCGCACTTCGGCGCGGTCCGCTTCACGGACCGCGACAGCTACCGCAACAAGCGCGCGCACGGCGCCGGCGTCTCGCTCGCGAAGGCCTTCAAGACGCAGGTCAACAGCAGCGTCATCGTCCCGATCCTGCGCGCGCTGCGCCGCAACCTGCGCAACTCCCCCTGGGAGAGCCTCAACGAGGCGGCGATCGTCGACATCGTCCACGGCGCGCTGGCGAC
>DATLOS010000397.1:0-3393 GCA_035536155.1 Elusimicrobiota bacterium | reverse complement strand
CAGTGCTCTACCGCTGAGCTAACCGCCCGAAGGCGATCATTATACCACTTCAGCGTCGCTGCTTGTTGGTCTGCGGCTGGGATGAGGACCCGGGGATGGCCATGAAGGCCTTCGACGAAGAGCCCGCCGACGATGCCGGCTGGCTGAGCGACGGCAGGCCGACCTGCTTGAACGTCCCAGTGCCGCTTCCCCCGCTTCTGCCTCCGCCGCCTCCCCCGCCCCGGCGAGAGCGCTTGCTCTTGTCTTCCGGTTGAGTCATCGGCTTGAGGGTCTTTCCCGCGAGCGGGTCCGCTCCCGCGGCGCCTTCCACCGGCGTGGCGCGGCCCTTCTCGTCGTAGGTGACCCGGTCCTCGCCGTCGACGCGGTGGAGGATGACCTTGCCGACCTCCCAGCCGTCCTCCGAACGCCGGGCGATGAAATCGACGTCCAGCGCCTCGACGCCCTTCGCGGACTTGAAGTCGGCGCAGCCCCGCAAGGCGCCGCCGGGCAGGCGCACCAGCTCGTCGGTGTGGACCTGCACGAGCTCGATGCCCCAGCTCCGACGGGCCGAGGCGTCGCGGACGTGGAACGCGCCGTCGGAGCTCTCCGCGCTCCGGGCCTGCACGTAATCCCGGACGGCGTTCGAGAAGGCCTTGGCGTCCTTGGCGGACACCTCCGCCGCGCGGGCCGGGGCGGCCGCCAGCGCGCACAAGGCTAGGACGTGAAGCACGCCATAGTCTTGCACACGCCGGACCCCGGCGCAATACCCGCTAGTTCGACGGCGGCGCTCCCGGGGCGGGCGGGATCTCCTTCGGCGCGGGCGGCGCGCCCGGGGGCGCCCCGGGGGCTTCCCCCGCGGCTTCGGGCTCGTCGATCGGGTTCCCGTCCTGGTCGAACAGGGCGAAAGTCCCGTCCTTGAACTCGAGCAGGACGCGCGTCGGCTTGCCCGAGGCGCCGCCGGAGAAGCGCGCCTTGTCCACGCCCCGGCCCAGGAACTTCAGGAATGCGGGCTGGGAGCCGGACTTGTCGTAGAGAAACGCCTCGGCGTCGGAGCCCGCGACCTGGACCATGCGCTTGCCGTCGGGGCTCGTCCAGCTGCTCCCCGCGCCGGGCGCCGGGACGCCGGCGGCCGGAGGCTGCTCCTCCGAATGCTGCACGACGACGCCGCCTTCCTGGTACGGGTAGTAGCTGTTGTCGACGTAGACGTAGTAGCCCGCGGGCCCCGGCCACCACCAGAAGCCGTCCCACCAGAAGACCCAGCGGGCGAAGTTGACGTCGTACCACCACCAGTAGTTCCCGTAGTAGCGGGTCCAGTAGAAGTGGGGACCGTGGTAGAAGCCGTACCAGTGGACGCCGTAGGGATCGTAGAAGTGCGCGTAGCGCATCCCGTGGTAGTCGTGCCAGTAGTAGCGGTTGGGGACGATCTCGGCCCGCTGCTGCACGGTGATGCTCTTCACCAAGGGCCCGTTGCGCACGACCTCCGCGTGGTGGCGGGGCGGAACCGCGGCCGGGCTCTGTAGGATGCGCGCCCCGTTCCCGTCGGCGCGCGGCCAAGCGATGCGGCGCTGGTCGTTGACGATGCCGTGCGGCTCTATCCGGGCCGGCGCGGGGACCGAGAAGCGCTGCTTCTTGATGATCACCGGACCGCCCCCGTTGCCCCCGCCGCCTCCGCGGCCGGAACCGCGGCCCCCTTGCCGCGGAGTCTGCCCGAGCGCGAACGGCGCCGCCAGGAGCGCCGTCAGGACCGCGACCATGTGCCGCTTCATACTCCCTCCTCCGTCAGAACCGCCAACCCCAGCGCCCCGACACCGTCAACACGTCGATCGGGCCCGAGGTCGCGCCGATACCCACCGAACGAGCGCCCTGGGTGACCCGGCGTGTACGTCCTTCCAAACCCGTCCAGCCGATCTCGAAGGAGAGGAGCCATGGATCGGTGAAGCCGAAGTCCAGCCCCGCTCGGGCCGTCGCCGCGAAGCCCCAGATCGAGTCGTCGACCACACGGCGCGTCTCGTCGGTCGAGGTGTCAGACCACGCGAATCCCGGGTTCGGCGTCGAGTCTATGGTCGTGGACGTGTGGTGAGCGCCGGCTCCCGCGAGCACGTAGGGGCGGGTCCAGCCCCGGTCCGCAAGGGTGTACTTGGCCACGCCCATCAAGAGCACGCTATCGCCCGAGACCGAGGAGAAGGCGTTGCTCAAAAGGCTCTGGGAATCCGTCGAAGAGCGGTTGAAGTAGCTCCACTCGGCGCCCAGGCCCAAGCGCGGGGTCGTGTAATAAAGGTACTGGGCGTCGATGCGAAAGCCCGGATCCCCGTTGACCGACGAGCCGCCGCCGACGCCGGAGAGTTCGACCCGGCTCAGAGGCGCGGCCAAGCCCATGCCGATGGAGAACAGCTGGCGGCGGTCCTCATCGGAGGCGGGCGCCTCCGGTGCGTAGCCCCGGTAGCGGTAGCGCGTCGGAGGCGGCGGCGCGGGCGCGGGGGCCGGCGTCGGGGCGGGAGCCGGAGCCGCTTCTCCCTCGGAGTAATCCACCCGCAAAATGCGCGCGGTGTCCACGCGCTGGGTGCCGTTGGCCGTATAGATGGTGACGTCGCGGGCGGTGGCGCCGACGATAGTCCCTTTCAGCTGGGTGCCGTCTTTAAGGTAGATCACGGCGGCGTCGGCGGCGGCCGACGCGGCTCCAACCAGCAGGACCGCCAGCAAAATCGAGTTTTTCATAGCGGAGACCTCTTTGGTCGCCTATTAATAGTACGCGCGCGAGGCGGAAAAGATCGCTCATATCTTCCGCAATTCAGACGGGACCGGTTTGACACGTCGGAGAGCCTTTCGGTACAATCTCCAAGTTACGGGCGTCTTTGGCCCAGGCTCACGCTCTCCGGACGTCTCGCGGGCGTAGTTCAATGGTAGAACACGAGCCTTCCAAGCTCGTTACGTGGGTTCGATTCCCATCGCCCGCTCCACTTTGTCGGGGCTGGTATGAGAAGTTCTTTAGGCGCTGAGGTAGCTCAGTTGGTAGAGCATCTCCATGGTAAGGAGAAGGTCGTGGGTTCGATTCCCATCCTCAGCTAATTTTTGTAGAATATTCATAGAGGTTTAGGGTTAAGGAGACATCATGGCCAAGGCAAAATTCGAGCGCAAAAAGCCGCACGTGAACATCGGCACGATCGGGCACGTCGACCACGGCAAGACGACCCTGACGGCGGCGATCACCAAGGTGCTGGCCCTCTCCGGTGGCGCCCAGTACGTCGCCTACGACCAGATTGACAACGCGCCCGAGGAGCGCCAGCGCGGCATCACCATCGCCATCCGGCATGTCGAGTACCAGACGGCCAACCGCCACTACGCCCATGTGGACTGCCCCGGCCACGCCGACTACATCAAGAACATGATCACCGGCGCGGCGCAGATGGACGGGGC
>DATLOS010000396.1:0-2209 GCA_035536155.1 Elusimicrobiota bacterium | reverse complement strand
ACGTCGTCGCCCTGGCGCTCACCGCCGCCTTGATCGCGGCTCTCCACCGCCTGCACGAGACCGCCCGCCTGCGCCGCGGGAAATGACGCGAGCCCTCGTCGCCCTGGGCTCGAACCTGGGCGAGCGCCGCTCCCACCTCGCCTGGGCCGTCGCTCGCCTGCGCGGGCTTGCGCGCACGCGCCTCGAGGCCGCGACGCCGCCCCTCGCCACGCCCCCCCTGGGAGGCCCGCCGCAGGGGGATTACCTGAACGCCGTCGCGCGCCTGGACACGGAGCTGAGCCCGATGGGCCTCCTGATCGAGCTCAAGCGCCTGGAGGCCGAGCGCGGCCGGCGCCCGGGGCCTCGCTGGGGCCCGCGGACGCTCGATCTCGACATCCTCCGTTACGGCCGGGCCCGGCTCCGCGGCCCGTTTTTGACGCTCCCCCACCCGCGCCTGGGCGGCCGCGCCTTCCTCCGGCGGCTCGTCCAAATGATAGAATCTCCTCGATGAGCGCCGGCTCCAAGGTCACCGCCGCCTCTTTGGCGGTCATGAAGCAGCAGGGCCAGAAGATCGTCGCGCTGACGGCCTACGACGCCCCCACGGCCGCCCTCCTCAACGAGGCCGGCGTCGACGTCATCCTGGTCGGAGACTCCGTCGGAAACGTCAAGCTGGGCCATGAGAATACCCTCCCGGTCACGGTCGAGGACATCCTCCACCACGTGCGCGCCGTGCGGCGCGGGAACTCCCGGGCCCTGCTGGTCGCGGACATGCCCTACCTTTCCTATGAGCTCGATCCTCGGGAAGCCGCCCGCAACGCCGGCCGCCTCATAAAGGAAGGCGGCGCCGAGGCGGTCAAGGTGGAAGGCGGCATCGAGATCGCCCCGGTGGTCAAGGAGCTCCTTCGGGTCAACATCCCCGTGATGGGCCACCTCGGCCTGACCCCGCAAGCCGTCCACCGGCTCGGCGGCTTCAAGGTCCAGGGCCGCCGGCCGCAGGAGGCCGAGAAGATCGCGACCGACGCGCGCATCCTCGAGGGCGCCGGGGCCTTCTCCATCGTCCTGGAGTGCGTGCCGGAGGCTCTCGCGAAGGAGATCACGCGCAAGGTCTCGGTGCCCACCATCGGCATCGGCGCCGGCGCGGCCTGCGACGGCCAGATCCTGGTGGCCGACGACATGCTGGGCCTGGGCGCCGCGGCCCCGGCGAAATTCGTGAAGCGCTACGCCGACCTGCGGCCCACGATGCTCGACGCCGTGCGCCGCTACGCCGAGGAAGTCCGGGCGGAGGAGTTCCCCGGCCCGGAGCACGCCTACTCCGCCAGCCCCGCGGCCCGCTCCCCACGTTGATCCTCGCCCTCGCTCTCGCGGCCCTCGCCGTCGTCCTGTGCGCGGCCGCGTGGTGGGGCGCCAACGTCGTCTTCCACCCGCCGAAGATGCTGCGCACCTTGGCTCGGCCGGGGGACTTCAGCCTCCCCTATTCCGCCGTCGAGTTCTCCACCTTCGACGGCCCGAAGCTCAAAGGCTGGCTGATCCCGGCGGCGCGGGAGACCGACCGGACGGTGATGCTGGTCCACGGCTGGGGCGACAACAAGGGCGACGTCCTGGAGCGCTTCCATTGGCTGCGCGAGAGCTTCAACCTCTTCCTCTTCGACAGCCGCGCGCACGGGGAGTCGGGCGGGCCGCTCTCGACCATCGGGCACCTCGAGGCCGTGGACGTGGACGCGGCCCTGGCCTGCCTGCGCGCCGAGCGCCCCGCCTGGGCCGAGCGCCTGGGCTTCTGCGGCTACTCGATGGGCGCCTCCATGGCCGTCCACGCGATGGCCCGGGACCTGGGCGTGCGCTGCGCGGTCTTGGAGTCGCCGTTTCGCTCCTTCAACGACGTGGTGGCGCGCTTCGCCTGGAACCACTACCGCTTGCCGCGATTTCCCCTGGTGTACATGATCCTGGCCGTCATCCGGCTGCGCCTGGGGACCGACCCCGAGCCCTCGAGCCCGATCTACCACGTCGCCCGCTTAGCGCCGCGTCCAGTGCTCTTCATCGCCGGGAGCGAGGACAGGCTCATGCCCGAGGCCGACGTGCGCGCCCTCCACGCGGCGGCCGGCGAGCCCAAGGAGCTCTGGGTGATCGCCGGCGCCCGCCACGGCAAATGCCACGAGGTCGCCGGCGAGGACTACCCGCGCAAGATACGGGAATTCTTCGACAAAAATCTATAATTCCCGCATGCTGGTCATCC
>DATLOS010000395.1:0-2206 GCA_035536155.1 Elusimicrobiota bacterium | reverse complement strand
GTAGTCCCGCAGCGGCGGCGCCGCGTAGAGCCAGGAGATGTAGAAGCGCGAGACGAGGTAGGCCACCAAGGTCGCGCTATAGACGTAGAAATACGGGGCGTACCAGAAGAAGTCCAGATTCGCCAGCTTGAGCGCGACGGTGGAGGCGAGCACGACCGCCAGCATCGCGCCGATCTTGCGCTGGTAGGACGAGATCGCGCGCTGGACGGCCCGCGCGAGCGGGACGCTCCAGCTCAGGACCACCTCGTGCCCGCGGCCTGGGACGCGCTCCGGGCGCGTGAGCCGCACCCGGGCGGGGATCTCGCATTCGAGCCCCCGGAAGAAGGTCGAGATGGAGCGGGGAAGCCGCATCGACACCCGAACCTCGGTCCCCGCGCGCACGGGCGTCAGGCTGCGCACGCAGGCGCCCTCGGCGTCGTAGTCCCGCATCAGGCCGCGCACGGCCGCCTTGCGCAGCGCGCCGCGGGCCGCGCGGATCGTGACCGGGAAGCATTCCTTCACTCGCGCGCGGGTCCGATGCTCGGGTGCGGGGTTCGGCTTCACGGGCGGAGTATAGTTCAGCCCCGCCGCCCCCGCCCATGGAGCGCGGGTAACACATTCTTGCCGCGGCATTGACCGGGGCATCAGGCGCGGCAGAGGTAATGCTCGGGCATCCCGGCCCGCAGGCCGAGGCGGTGGCGCAGGCACTCCACGATCCGCGCGCTGGCCTTGCCGTCGCCGTAGACCCCGACTTTCCGGGCCATCCCGGCGTAGAAGGACGGGTCTTGAAGCAGACGCGACGAGATCTCGACGATCGCGCGCGGGTCGGTCCCCGCCAGCGCGGCGACCCCGGCCTCGACGGCCTCCGGCCGTTCCGTCACCCGGCGAAGGACCACGACCGGCTTGCCCAAGGACGGACCCTCCTCTTGAAGGCCGCCGGAGTCGGTGAGGACGAAATCGCAGCGGCGCAGGAGATGGACCAGGTCGAAGTAGTCGAGGGCGGCCAGAAGATGGGCGCGGGGGTGCCGGAGCCTCCGCCGCACGACGGCCTGCACCTTCGGGTTCATGTGCACGGGATAGAACAGGTGGAGCCCGGGGTGCGTGCGCAGCAGGATCTCGAAGGCCTCGCAGATCGACTCCAGGGGCCCGCCGAGGTTCTCGCGGCGGTGGGTCGTGACCAGCACCGCCTTATCCTGCGGCCCGAGGGCCTCGAGGGCCCGGCGCAGCTCCGGATCGGCGAAGCGATGCGCGCGGGAGACGCACCAGTCCAGCGCGTCGACGATGGTGTTGCCCGTGCGCACGACGTCGCTCTCGCGGATGCCCTCGGTCAGGAGGTTCCGGCGGGCGGTCTCCGTCGGGGCGAAGTGGAGCTCGCACAGGCGAGCGGTCATCACGCGGTTGATCTCCTCCGGATACGGGTTCGACCGGTCGAAGGAGCGCAGCCCCGCCTCGACGTGCGCCACCGGCACCCGCTCGTAGAACGCCGCGAGGGCGGACACGAACGTCGTCGTGGTGTCCCCCTGGACCACCAGGAAGTCCGGGCGCGCGGCCTTGAGCACCGCCTGGATGCGGGGCAGCGCCCGGCAGCTCAAGCGGTTCAAGTCCTGCTCCGGCTCCATCAGGTTAAGGTCGAAGTCCGGGCGGAGCCCGAAATTCGCCATCATCTGGTCGAGCATCTCGCGGTGCTGGGCGGTCACGCACAGCCGCGCGTCGAGATCCTCCCGGCGGCGCAGCTCGTGGAGGACCGGGGCCAGCTTGATCACCTCGGGACGGGTGCCGAAAACGACGAGAACGCGGGGCTTTGTCATCGGGGCTCCTTCATTGGAGATAGCTTCCGGAGGAGGGCTTCTCCTCCGGCGGAACGCGATACGACGGCGAGGCGCCCTCGCCGACCGCCTGCGAGAGGGCCTCGATCAGATTGCGCCGCCCGGCCAGGACCAGGCGGTAGGGACGGGGGAGGTTCGCGTCCAGCCACTTCCTCATCGCGGCGTCGGCCACGTCCGCAGCCGCCACCACCACGGGGCTGGCCTCCGGCTCGACCGCGGCCATGAGATGCTCCCGGCAGGCGCACTCCGGGATGAGGCGCAGGGACTCGGGAGTGATGTCGGCGGGCGAGACGCGGCGGGTGTCCACGCGCAGCTGGAGCCCCAGCACGCGCACGACGTCCGCCTCCTCGGCGTAGCCCAGCTCGACGACGACGTCCCCCAGGAGCCGGCCGCTGCCCTTC
>DATLOS010000394.1:0-2581 GCA_035536155.1 Elusimicrobiota bacterium | reverse complement strand
CGGGAAGCCGCTGGTGAACACCGGCTCGCCGTTCTGCGCCCCGCCGGGCCGGAAGGGGAAGAAGCTCGGCGTGCTCAAGGGCTTGCCGTCGTCGCCGTAGACGCGCAGGAAGGCCACGTCCAGCCAGAAGCGGGGAAATGCCCCGTCGCTGGGGACGCCCCCGAAGTAGGCGGTGTCCGCGCCCGGGGTAAACACGAGGCGCACGTCGCCGTAGGAGCGGTAGCTGTAGAGGCGGTAGCCTCCGCTCTGCTTGAGGACCTCGCAGTGCGTCTCCTTGGCCGCGGCGCATTCCTCGACGATGGCCGCGATCTCGGCCCCCCGCCTCTCCACGGCGCCGCGGGCGCCGCCCTTGCCGCGCATCGCGGCCTCCACGCGGGCGGAGACGTCCTTGGCCGAGATCGGCGTCAAGACTTGGACGTCGATCGGGAGCTCCTCCTCCCGGGAGCGGGCCGAGAAGCCCTTCTTGTAGCGCTCGCCGAGCTTGTCGGCCACCACGTGGTGGTTGGTCAGCACCAGGCCGTCGCCGGAGACGAAAGAGCCGGAGCCCTCGTCGTTGACGCGCACGGTGGAGGCGCGCACCCCGTCCAGCCAGGCGGCGTCGACCTTCACGCCGAGGGACTTCTCCACGGCGGCGAGGGGAAGATCCTCGGGGGGCCACATGCCTTCCTCGGCGCGGAGCGGCAGAGCCGCGAAGAGGAAAAGGGCCGCCCAGAGCCTCATTGCGCGCCTCCCGCCTGGGCGGCGGCATGATAGGCGCGGACCCGCTCCATGGCCTCGGAGGCGTGGCGGCGGAGGGTCTCCTCCCGGGAGTCCGAGAGGGCCGCGCGGTCCCGCTCGATCCAGGCGAGCTCGCGCGCGGCGTCGGCGATGTCCAGCCTCACGAGCAGGTCTTCCGCGTCCTGGTAGAGGTTGCGGGCGGCGCGCGGATGCGCCGCGGAGGCCATCAGGGCCTCGGTCGCGACGCGCTGGCGGAGGTAGTCCTCGCTGCGGCGGCGATCGCGCTCCATGCGGCGGCGGAAGGGCTCCAAAGAGGCCGCGAATTCCGCCGAGGTCCGGTCGGAGAGCATGAAGACGCCCAAGTAGAAGGAGCGCACCCAGGCCGTGAACTCGGCGAGGTCGGGCTTGGCGAAGCGCAGTTGGGCGCTGCGCAAAGGGGTGCCTGCCCTGGGTTGGACCCCGAGCTCGCGCGCCGTCTCCAGCGCGGCCGCCCAGGCCTCCAGCGGAAGCTCCAGCCCGTGGTAGGCGGACTCCTCGGCGCGGAGGGCTTCGGTCAGCCCCTTCGCCAGATAGGGCGCGGCGTCGTCGAGGGAGGACTTCACGTTGCGCTCGGAGACGAGGATAAGCTCCGTGCCCCAGTCGTAGTCCAGCTCGAAGTGCCGGGTCCCGCGGAGAACCTCCAAGACGAACGGGCGCCCCCGGCGCCGCGCCGCGCGCCCGACGTCGGCCAGAAGCCGGCGTCCCAGGGCCGATTCGCCCAGGCGCGCCAGCGCGCGGGCGGCCCAGTCGGCGTTCTCCGCGGGCAGGATGAGGATCCCGTCCGGACGAGCGGGAGCCGGCGCGGCCTCCGCGCCGGCTTTCCCGGCCTTGCGCCGGGGAGCGGCGGGACGGAGCGGCCGGGGCTGGAAGGTCTGGGCCTGCTCGAGAGACGGCAGGCGCAGGGGAGGCGCGGTTCGCCCCGCGGCTCCCTGGGCGCGGTAGCGACGGCGGAAGGAGCGCATCTTCTTCACCAGGTCGCGGGTGAACTCGACATAGCGCGTGCGTCCCGGCAGGGTGTACAGAAGCCGCAGATCGCGGCGGACCGCGCCCAGGTAGGCGTCGTACCTTCCTAGCTGCACGCGCGCCGGCTGGATCTGGGTCTCGTGAAATTCCTTGAGCGCGGCCTCCGGATGGCCCTCGGCGCGCAGGACCTCGTAGTCGGCGCGCAGACCGCTGAGGAGGGCTTCCTGCTCGGCCACGGCGCGCTCGGCCGTGGCGTGCTCCTTGAGCAGCTGGTCCTCGGCCTTATTGAGGTTCCCGCCCAAGAGGCGGAAGTAATCGGGATAGTTGTGGTCGACGGCCTCGATAAAGGCCGCCGGCGATTGCCGGAACGCCCGAGCCAGGCTCTCGTACATGCTTCCGCGCTTGAAGGTCACGCCCAGCTCGCGGCCCACCTGCAGGGTATGGAGGTTGGCCTCCAGCTCGGACTCGAGCGAGCCCATGAGGATCCCGCCGGCGGCCTGGAGGACGTGGGTGAGCTCGTGGATGAGCGTCGGCGCCCCCTCTTCGGGGCGGCCGCGGACGAGCGAACGTTCCAGACGCACCAGTTCCCACTCCAGCGACAGGTAGCCGATGAAGTTTTCGCTGGGTCGGTAGTCGAAGACCTCGATGAGCACGGGCTGGCGGCCCTGCCCGGCCAGGTCGGCGACGCGGGCCAAGACGGCGCGGCCCGTGGCCGAGCGCATGGCCGCTTCGTAGACCCGCGCGAGATGCGCCTCGTCCTCGGGCGACGCCGTGCGCAGGTACGGCGGCAGTTTCGGCGCGGGCGCCAAGAGGGCGGGCGCGGCCGCGCCCGGCCCGGCGGCCGCGGGCTCGAAGTCTTGGG
>DATLOS010000393.1:0-3176 GCA_035536155.1 Elusimicrobiota bacterium | reverse complement strand
TCCTGGCGATGGCGGGGCTGATCCTCGCGGTCGCCACGGTGGGCAAGGTCGGAGGCAGCACCGCGGCGGCGCGCTTCGCGGGGATGCGCTGGCGCGACTCGTTTTCGATAGGCGCGCTCATGAACACGCGCGGGCTCATGGAGCTGGTGGTGCTCAACATCGCCTTGGACATGGGCATCATCTCCGCGCCGCTTTTCACCATGCTCGTGTTCATGGCGGTGGCCACGACGTTCATGACCGGGCCGGTCCTGAGCTGGCTGACGAAAGGCGTTCCCCGGGAAGCGGCGGAGCCCAAGGCCCATGCGTGACGCGCGAAAGCCCGCGCTGAGTCTGTTGCTGGCCGCGTCCCTCGCGGCTCCCGCCTTCGCGGGCCCCAACGCGAGCGTCGGCCGCAGCAATGCCGGCAACGTCGGCAGCCTCAACGGCTCGGCCGGGGCGCCCCTGGGCGGCGCCGGCGATACCGCGCTGGTCCAGCCCGACGGAGGGGGGACGCTCTCGCTCAACGCGGCCCTGACGTCCACGGGCTGGGACCAGGTCTCGAACGACGTCCTCGCGGAAGGGCTGCGCGAGCGGGCTCCCGAGTTCTTGCGGGCGACGGAGGCCGCGCGGGACGCCGAAGCCGCGCCCTCGGCCGCGCGGGGGCTATCGGCCAGCGTCGTGGGCAACCTCCAGGGCAACTTCGCGGGACAGCCGCTGCACGCGGCCGACGTGGCCCTGCTGGCCGCGCTCAACGATCCGGACCCCCGGGCGGCCTTGCGGCGCCTGGCCGACCGTTTCGCGGGCGACGACGCGCACCGGGACGTGGCCGGGCTCCTGGGGCAGCTGGCCAAGTCCCCGGCGCTGACGCGGGTCGTGGGCCACTTGAGCCAGTTCCATGAGGAGCTGGCGCGGGCCGTCGCCGCGGGCTCCGACGAGCAGTTCCTGGTACAGAAGATGGACGGGGGCCGGGGCGGAGCGGACAAGGGCTTGGACGCGGTCGCGGCGCCGGTCCAGACGATGCGCCCGGATCCCATCTCCCCCGCGGCGGGCGGGCTCCAGGCGGGGACTCCCGACGCGGCGCGCGATGCCGAGGCCCAGTTTTCCGTGCCGGCGCTGGCGGGGGGCATCGCCGGCCTGCCCAGTCGCGGCCCGCTGGCCGCGTTCCTGCAGAAGGCGGCGCTCTTCTTCAACACCAGCCGGCCTTCTCCGGTGGCGAAGCCCTATTGGCTCGCGGGGATCGGGCTCGCGCTGGCGGGGGCGGCGCTGATCGGCTCCTCTCCCATCGCGGGCACCGCGGCTCTCCTGGGGGCCGTGCTGGCCCTCATAGCGGGGGTGCGCCTGCCGGCCGCCGCGGATACGGACGCTCCGAAGGCGATCCCGGTGCGGCTGGCGGTGCTTCCGTCTCCCGGGCGGCTCGGCACGCGTCCGGCCGCGGCCCGGCTCCGGCAGGCGCGCGCCCCCGAGGGTCCGGCCCGGTGGGGCGCCGCCCACGAGAACGACCGCGCGCAGGTCGTGGTCGTCCATGCGCCCGGCGCGGAGGTCAAGAACGCCAATTTCCACCCCGACTCGGCCCTGTTCGCCACCGCCGTCAATTGGCAGGGGGCGGTCGCCGAGCACAAGAACTACCGCGACGCGCTGGAGGCCAACGGCGTCAAGGTCTACCAGGTCCGGGACGTCCTCCTGGAGGGCACCCACGACGAGAGCGGCGCGCCGCTGCCGGGCCCCAAGCTCGACGCGCTGAGGGCGTTCGCGGGCCAGTCCCTGAAATACGACACCCGCGCGCTGGCGGCCGAGCTCGCCGCCTTGCGGCGCGAGGCCGCGGACCTCGCCCCGGGCCCCGTCAAGGACGACGTGGAGCGCAAGCTGGGCGAGATCGAGCGCCGGATCAGCCCGGCGGCGCAGGAGGCCTACCGGCGGGAGCAGCTGGCCAAGCTCTCCCCGGAGAGCCTGGTCGACGCGATCCTCAACCAGCCGACCATCGAGCTCCACCTCCTCGCCGCGACCAACCACGGGGTCTTCCAGGTGAAGCTGGACCAGAAGGTCCAGCTCAAGCCGCTCATGAACCTCTACTTCTCCCGCGACCAGCAAATCACGACCCGCAAGGGCGTGGTCATCGTCAAGCCGAGCTGGGAGCAGCGCAAGCCGGAGACGCAGGTCATGCGCTTCGTCTTCCACAAGCTGGGCGTGCCCATCATCGCCGAGATCACGCGGGGCAGCATGGAGGGGGGCGACTTCATCCCCATGGGGGACCTGGCCTTCCAGGGGCTGGGCGAGCGCACGAACGAGGAGGCGATCCACCAGCTTCTAGAGGAGGACGCCTACGGGGCCCACGAGGTCGCCGTGGTGAAGGACCTCCTCGAGCAGGACAAGGACCGGATGCACCTGGACACGGTCTTCAACATCCTGGGCGACCGCGCGACCATCGCCCTGGGCGACATCCTCACCGACCCGAAGAAGAGGCGGACGGTGGACCTCTACCGCCGGATGCCGGTCAAGGGGCTGCCGAACTCGGTCGGCTACTACGTCAAGGTCACGGAGGACCAGGACTTCGGCGCGTTCCTGCGATCGCGCGGCTTCCGGGTGGCCACGGTCACCCACGAGGAGCAGCTCGCCTTCGCCATGAACTTCCTCAACGTCGGCGAAGGCCACGTCATCACCCCCTTCAACGGCGACCGCTACCTGAACATGCTGCGCTCCCTGGGCGTGGTGCCGGAGTACGTCCCCATGTCCTGCCTGCAGCAGGGCGACGGCTCGGCGCACTGCATGACCCAGGTCATCCGACGGGATCCTGTTCGGCATTAGGGGTCCATTGACCTACGCATATAGGTCTAAAGGGCAAAAATGCATAGGAAAAAAGGCCTTGTAAACTTCCTGGGCCCGGGCTACTCTTTCGCGTGGTGACGCGGATAACGCCGAGTCGGATTCGGAGGAACATCATGACCCACAAGCTCCTAGCGATCCTTTTGTCCGTCGCGACGGCGACGCCCGCGCTCGCGGGCCCCACCCGGGTCGTCCCGAACGGGGGCGTCACCGCCGTCGGCGAGAACGCCGGCTCGGCCTCGGTGGGAGGGATCGGAGTCGCGCCGCTGGTCACCCCCAACGCCGCCGACCTGAGCGCGGGGCTCTCCGGCGTCCTGCCCAACGCGGACGCGCTGGCGGCCTACCCGACCGAGCAGCTGGCGGCCGGCCTGGGCCAG
>DATLOS010000392.1:0-5968 GCA_035536155.1 Elusimicrobiota bacterium | reverse complement strand
CGCCCGGGCGATCATCCCCGTCCACCTCATGGGCTTGCCCTGCGACATGGACCCCATCCTCGCCTTCGCCCGCCGGCGCGGCCTGCGGGTGATCGAGGACTCCTGCGAGACGGCCTTCGCCCGCTACCGCGGGCGCCTGGTGGGCTCCTTCGGCGACGTCGGCTGCTTCTCCACGTACGTCGCGCACTACATCGTCACCGGCGTCGGCGGCTTCGCCCTCACCCGCAGCTCGGACCTGGCGGTGCGCCTGCGCAGCCTGATGAACCACGGTCGGGACGCGATCTACATCGCCATGGACGACGACCGCGGGGCCCGCGGACGCCGCCTGCGCGAGATCGTCGCAAAGCGCTTTTCCTTCGTGCGGACCGGGCACAGCTTCCGGGCGACGGAGATGGAGGCGGCCTTGGGGCTGGCCCAGCTCGAGGCCAAGCGCGACATCATCCGCGCCCGCAAGGCGAACGCGGCCCGGCTGACCGAGGGCTTGAAGGGGCTCGAGGACCGCATCCAGCTGCCCTTCATCCCGGCGGACCGGGACCACATGTTCATGATGTACCCGATCGTCCTGCGCCGGGAGGCTAAGGCGGGCTTGGTGAACCACCTCGAGGCTCGCAAGATCGAGACCCGCGACATTCCGCCCATCATCAACCAGCCGGTCTACCGGAAGCTCTACGGCGACCTGGAGCGCCGCTTTCCGGTGGCCCGCTGGCTCAACCGCTCCGGCTTCTACATCGGGTGCCATCAGTACCTGACCGGCCAGCAGATCGACTACATCGTGGACCGCATCCGCGGCTATTTTCGGCGAAAATGAGCGCCCCCGCGCCCGACGTCTCGGTGGTCATCCCGGTCATCGACGAGGCCGCGGCCATCGGCGCGCTGATCGCCGGGGTGCGGGCCCAGTTCGAGCGCTTGGGCGTCCGCTGCGAGGTGCTGGCCGTGGACGGCGGCTCGAAGGACGGCACGCCGGAGAGGGCCGCCGCCGCCGGCGCCCGCGTCCTGCGCCAGGCCGGACCGGGCTACGGCGCCGCGCTGGCCGAGGGCTTCGCCGCGGCCGCGGGCGCGTACGTGCTCACCATGGACGGGGACGGCTCGCACTCGCCGGAAGCCGTCCCCGCGCTCTGGGCGCGGCGCGCCGAGGCGGAGGTGGTGGTGGGCTCGCGCCTCGTCGAGGGGGGCGGCTTGGACGAGACCCCCGCGGCGCGCGTGGTCTTGAGCCGCGTGCTCAACGAATTTTTCCGGAGGGTGCTCGGCTTCCCGGTGCGCGACTCCTCCAGCGGCTACCGGCTCTACCGCGCCGGCCCGGTGAAAGCCGTGCGCGTTCGGGCGCGGGGCTTCGACGCCCAGCAGGACATCCTCCTCGCCATCGTGGACGCCGGCGGGCGCGCCGTCGAGGTGCCGATCCGCTACGTCTGGCGCAAGGACGGCGTCTCCAAGGCGAGCATCGGCGCCTCCGGCCCCGGCTATCTGCGCCTGGCGGGGCGCAGGCTAGCCCGGCTCTGGAGGCGGCCGTGAGCGCGGAGCTCCTCTCCATCGTGGTCCCGGCCTACAACGAGGAGGAGTCCGTGCAGGCCATCCTGCGGCGCTGCTTGGCGGCGGGCCGGGGGCTGGTCGAGAGCGGCGCCGCCTCCGAGGTCGAGGTGATCCTCGTCGACGACGGTTCCCGCGACGCGACCAACCGGCTGGCCCGCGAGGTTCCGGGCGCGCGCGTCGTCGCCCATCCCGCCAACCGCGGCTACGGCGCGGCGCTCAAGACCGGCTTCGAGGCGGCCCGCGGCGTTTGGCTCGGTTTCCTGGACGCGGACGGGACCTGCGATCCGGAGTTCTTCCGCGAGCTCCTCGCCCTGGCCCGGCGGGAGCGCCTCGACGTCGCCCTGGGCTCGCGCATGCACGAGGGCAGCCGCATGCCGCCGGTGCGCCGGCTGGGCAACTGGCTGTTCAGGACCTTGGTGCGCTTCGTCTCCAAGCGCTCCGTGTCCGACGTGGCGAGCGGGATGCGCGTCCTGCGCCGGGAGAGCCTGGAGCGCCTCTATCCCTTGCCGGACGGGCTCCACTTCACCCCGGCGATGAGCGTGCGGGCCCTGCTCGACCCGGGCCTGCGCATCGGCGAGATCCCCATGCCCTACGAGGAGCGCACCGGCCGCTCCAAGCTGCACGTGCTCCGGGACGGCTTGCGCTTCCTGCGCGCGATCGTGGAGACCGCCCTCACCTATCGGCCGGGCTTCTTCTTCTCCCTGCTGGCGTCGGTCCTCGCCGCGGGAGCCGCGCTGCTGCTGCTCCTGCGCCTGGGCGGACCGGAGGCGCCCGTGCCGTTCTACCTGGCCGAGGGGCGCCTCGAGGACTGGATGATCTTCCGCCTGCTCCTCGTGTCCGTGCTGCTCGCCTCGTCGGCCTTTCTCGCCGTGCTGGGCCGCATCTGCGAGTCCCTGGTGCGGGTGGTCAACCGCGACCTGATCGGCGAGCCGGCGGGGCCGAAGTGGCTCGAGCTCCTGCCCGTGGCCGGGGCCGCCAGCTGGGCGGCGGCGCTGGCGATCAACGCGCGCCCGCTGGGCTCGTACCTGCGCACGGGGACCATCTCCGGCGAGCTCTGGGCCCTTCCCGTCGCGGGCGCCGCGTTCGCCCTGATCGGCGTCCAGCTCTCCGCGTTCTGGGCGGTGCACCGCATCGCCTGGCTCCTGGCCGAGCGCGAGCGCGTCCGGGCGCGGGCCGGAGCCGCCGAGAGGCAAATGTTATCATGAGCGCGATGGGCTTCTGGGACGGCAAGCGCGTCCTCGTCACCGGCGGGGCGGGCTTCATCGGCAGCCACCTGGTGGAGCGGCTGCTGAGCGCGGGGCGCGGAACGCGCGTCACGGTGGCGAGCCGCCGCGGCGCGGCCGCCGCGCTCCCCCACCTCGCGGCCGTCGCCAAGGACGTGCGCCTCGAGAAGGCGGACCTCTCCCGCCCCGAGGACTGCGCCCGCGCCTGCAAGGGGCAGGACGTCGTGCTGCACCTCGCGGCGCGCGTGGGCGGGGTGGGCTACAACGTCCGGCACCCCGCGACCATGTTCCGCGACAACGTGCGCATGACCACGCACATGCTCCAGGCCGCGCAGGAGGCCGGAGCGGAGCGCTTCCTCCTGGTCAGCTCGGCCTGCGTGTACCCGCGCGTCTGCGCGATACCGACGCCCGAGACCGAGGGTTTCTCCGGCTCGCCGGAGGAGACCAACGCGGGCTACGGCTGGGCCAAGCGCATGGCCGAGTTCGAGGCCGCCGCGACGCACAAGGAGTTCGGCATGCGCGTGGCCATCGCGCGGCCCTACAACGCCTACGGCCCCCGCGACGATTTCGAGCCGGAGACGTCGCACGTGATCCCCGCGCTGATCCGGAAGGTCCTCTCCGGGCAGGATCCCGTGCCGGTCTGGGGCGACGGCCGCCAGACCCGCGCGTTCCTCTACGTCGACGATTTCGTCCGCGGCCTGCTTGACGTGACCGAGCGCTACGCGGAGTGCGACCCGCTCAACCTGGGCAGCGACGAGGAGACGTCGATCGGCGACTTGACCCGGATGATCGTCGAGCTCTGCGGCTCGAAGGCGGCCCTGCGCTTCGACTCGTCCGCGCCCCAGGGCCAGCCGCGGCGCTGCTGCGACACGACGAAGGCGCGGTCGACGATCGGCTTCCGCGCCGAGGTGCCCCTGCGCGAGGGCCTGCGCCGGACGATCGAGTGGTACAGGAGAACGATTGAAGCGAAGCCTGGTTCTGCTCACGTTTAACGAGATCGAGGCGACCCCCAAGATTTTCGACCGCATCCCGCTCTCCGCCGCGGACGAGGTGGTCGCGATCGACGGCGGCTCGAAGGACGGCACCGTCGAGTTCCTGCGCGGCAAGGGCCTGCGCGTGGTGGTGCAGGAGCGCCGCGGCCGCGGCGTCGCCTTCCAGCTCGCCCTGCGCGAGACCAAGGGCGAGCAGCTCTGCTTCTTCAGCCCCGACGGCAACGAGGACCCCGCGGACATCCCCCGCCTCTTCGCCCTCCTCGACGGCGGCGCCGACATGGCCATCGCCTCGCGCATGATGCGCGGCGCCTTCAACGAGGAGGACGTGCACTGGTTCCGGCCGCGCAAGTGGGTGAACCAGGCCTTCACCGTCGCGGCGAACCTGCTCTGGAACCGCGGCGCCTACGTCACGGACACGATCAACGGCTTCCGGGCCTTGACCCGCTCCGCCTTCGAGGCCATCCGCCCCGACGCGGCCGGCTTCGTCATCGAGTACCAGATGTCGATCCGGGCCATGAAGCGGGGCCTGCGCGTCGCGGAGCTGCCCACGCGCGAGGGCGAGCGCCTGGGCGGCGAGAGCACGGCCAAGTCCCTGCCGACCGGCATCGTCTTCGTGCGCCAGCTCCTCGAAGAGATCCGGATCGGGAACAAGTTCTGATGCGGCTGGCCCTGCTCCTAGCCGCCGCGGCTGCCGCGGCGGCGCCTTCCCCGGCCCCGCCCCCCGACGAGGCGGTCTTCGCCCCCATGCGGGCCGAGCTGGCGCGCTCCATGGAGCGCCTGCGGCTGGAGAAGTTCCCGCCGCCGTACTTCCTCTCGTATCGCGTGGCGGATCTCGACCGCGTGTCCGCGAGCGCGGCGTTCGGCGCCTCGCTCGGCGTCAAGCGGGAGCGGGTCCGCACCGTCTACGTGGAGGCCCGCTCCGGCGGGCGCGACCTGGACAACACCTCCCTGCGCTACCGCGGCGAGGGGGACCTGGCCCCGCTCCAGCCGGAGGGGCTGCGCCAGAAGCTCTGGGAGGAGACGGACGACGCCTACAAGGAATCCGTCGCCGGGCTCCTGGAGAAGAAGGCCCGCCGCGCGGTCGAGCTCGAGCCCGACAAGCTCGACGACTTCTCGCCCGCGCCGGCGGCCGTCTACTCCCAGCCCGAGCGCCCGGAGCCGGCCGACGAGGCGGCCCTCGAGGCGTACGCCCGCCGCGTCTCCGAGGTGTTCAAGGAGTTCCCCTACGTCTACGACGGCCGCGTGGCCGTCCAGGTCTACCGCGACCGCGTGCGCCTCCTGACCAGCGAAGGCGCGAGCGTCGCCCAATCCCGCGAGCCCCTGCCGGTGAAGCTCTATATGGAAGCGGGCACGCGCGCCGACGACGGAATGGCGCTGGCCGCGACGGACCTCCAGGTGCTGGCCTCGACGCGCGACCTCCCGTCCGAGGAGGAGTCGCGCGCGCGCGCGCGGCGCTTGGCTTCGGAGCTGGCGACGGACCGGAAGGCGCCGCTCCAGGAGCCGGCCTCCGCGCCGGCCATCCTCGACCCGGAGTTCACCGGCGTGCTCTTCCACGAGGCGCTGGGGCACAAGCTCGAGGGCCAGCGCCAGCGCGACCCGGACCAGATGAACCTCTTCAAGGACCGCGTGGGCGAGACGATCATGCCGGGCTTCCTCAGCCTGGTCGACGACCCGACGCTGGAGACCTTCCAGGGCAAGCCCCTCCACGGCCACTACCGCTACGACGACGAGGGGGTCGCGGCCCGGCGCGTGGTCCTGGTGGACCGCGGCGTGCTCAAGGGCTTCCTCATGTCGCGCTGGCCGGTGAAGGGCTTCGCGCTCTCCAACGGGCACGGGCGCGCCGATTTCCTGGGGCACCCGGCCGGCCGCATGGCGAACCTGATGGTGGTCGCCCACCGCTCGGTCGCCCGGGCCGCGCTCAAGCGCAAGCTCATGGACCTGTGCCGGGCCCAGCGCAAGCCTTACGGCTTCCTCCTCGTCGGGGCCTCGGGCGGGGAGAACCCGACCACGCGGGGCTCGGCGCAGACCTTGGAGGTCCGGCCGCGGCGGGTGTTCCGGGTGGACGCCCGCACCGGCGAGGAGACCCCGGTCCGCGGCGTGAAGCTCGTGGGCACGCCCATGACCGTGGTCAACCGCATCGTCGCGGCCGGCGACGACGCGACGCTCGCCAACGGCTACTTCTGCGGCGCCGAGTCCGGCCAGGTCCCGGTGGACCAGATCGCGCCC
>DATLOS010000391.1:0-3038 GCA_035536155.1 Elusimicrobiota bacterium | reverse complement strand
GCCTGAGCCTGGACGCCTCCTACCGCTATCAGGCCGAGGTCCCCTCCTTCGCTATCGCCCCCGGCGCCCCCGCGCGGCCCTTCGGCGACCACCGCACCACGACGATCGGGCCGACCCTCAACTGGACGCTCTGGGACGAGGGCGCCCTCTACCGGCAATGGGCGGCCCAGAAGCGCCGAGCGCTCTCGCAGGACGCCTTGGCCCGCCTCGCCCGCCGCCAGGCCGCCTTGGGCGCGCGCCTCGCCTACTTCCAGGTCCAGCTCGCCCGCGAGCGGCTGGCCCTGCTCGATGACTCGGTGAGCCTCGCCGACACGCAGCACGCCGACATCGCCAAGCGCCGCCGCGCGGGGAGCGCCAGCCGCTTGGACGACCTCTTCGCCCATCAAGAGGCCCTGCGCCGGCGCCGGGATTATTTGGACGCCCAGTCGGCCTTGGGCGCCGCGGTGAGCGAGCTCCTCGCCCTGACCGGCGGCGCCGAGGGGCTCGACGCCGCCCGCGCCGCCGACGCGCGCAAGCCCCGCGCGCCCGCCGATCTTCCCCAGCCCACCCTTCTCGTGGAGGTCGACGCCCTCTCGGTCTCGACCGCCGCCCTCGCCGCGGCCGCCGCGTCGCCTCTGGACCCCGCCCACCCTCGCCTCGCGGCCTACGAGGCCATGGCCGACGCCGCCCGCCTCTCGGCCCGGGCCGCCGAGGCGGCCGGGCGCCCAAAGCTCCAGCTCACCGCGCGGGCCTCCTACGATTACCCCAACATCCCCCTCTTGGAGAGCGTGTGGCAGAAGACGGCGGGCCTCTCCTTGAGCGCTCCCCTCCTCGAGTTCGGCCGCTCGAAGAGCGAGGCCGGGGCCCTGCGCGCGCAAGCCGCCGCCGCCGAAAGCCGCCGCGCCCAGGCCCAAGACGAGCTCGTCCGCGACCGGGCCAAGTCCCTCGAGCGCCTGGCGAGCCTCGAGACCCAGGCCCCCATCCTCGAGCGCTCGCTGGCCGAGGCCGACGAGGTGGCCCGCCTGACCTATTCCGCCTACCAGGCCGGCCACTCGAGCCTCCTCGAGGTCCAGAGCGCGAACGTCCGCGCCGTCGAGGCCCGGACCGAGCGCGCCCGCGCTGACGCCGAAGCCTTGATCGAGCTGGCGGTGCTGGCCAGCCTCGCCCCGGAGAGCCCATGAAGATCGAGAAGAAGGCCGTCCTCCCCGTCCTCGCCGCGGCCGGCGTCGCCGCGGGGCTGTGGCTGCGCCGCGACCAGTTCCGCTACGCGGGGACCGTGGAAGCCACCGAGGTCTCCCTGGCCCCGCGCGTCGCCGCGGCCATCGCCACGGTGGAGGTGCGGGAAGGAGACGCCGTCCATTCCGGCCAGCTTCTCGCCACCCTCGACTGCGCCGACTACTCCTTGGCGGCCGACCTCGCCCGCAAGGATTACGAGCGGGCCGAGCGCCTTTTCAAGGAAGGCTCGGTGCCCAAGGAGGCCTACGACCGGGCCCAGAACCGGCGGGACGACACCGCGCTCAAGGTGGACTGGTGCAAGATCAGCTCCCCCATCTCCGGGACGGTGCTGGCCCGCCTCCACGAGCCCGGCGAGTGGGCCGCGATCGGCGCCAAGCTCCTGACCTTGGCCGACATGGACCAGCTCTACGCCTACTTCTACGTCCCCCAGCCCGTCCTCCACAAGCTCTCGCCCGGCCAGGAGGTGCAGGTGTTCCTCCCCGAGGCCAAGGGCCCCGCGCGGCGCGGGAAGATCGCCTTCATCCGCCCCGAGGCCGAGTTCACCCCGAAGAACGTGCAGACCCGCCGCGAGCGCGAGCGCTTGGTCTTCGGCGTGAAGGTCCTCCTGGAGAACGCCGACCGCGTGCTCAAGCCGGGCATGCCCATCGAGGCCGGGCTGCCGGTCGAATAGGAGGATGATGCCATGGCCGGGGTAGGCATCGAGGCCAAGGACCTCCGAAAGCGCCTCGGGCCGAACCAGGCCCTGGCCGGCCTCTCCCTCTCCTTCGCCCCCGGCCTCCTCCACGGGATCATCGGCCCGGACGGCGCGGGCAAGACCACCTTCCTGCGCACCGTGGCCGGGCTCCTCAAGCCCGACGCCGGCGCGGTAAGCTTCACTTTGGACGGCAAGACCATGGACGTGGCCGCGCTCCGCGCCGGGATCGCCTACATGCCCCAGCGCGCGAGCCTCTACGCCGATCTTTCCGTCTCCGAGCACCTGGACTTCTTCCGCGACCTCTACAGCCTCCCCGAGGACGACTACCGGCGCCGGCGCGAGGAGCTCCTGCGCCTGACCCGGATGGCGGAGTTCGCGGACCGCCCCGCCGGCAAGCTCTCCGGGGGCATGTACAAGAAGCTCGGGCTCATGTGCTCGCTTCTGCGTTCGCCGAGCGTCCTTCTATTAGATGAGCCCACCAACGGCGTGGACCCCATCAGCCGCCGCGAGTTCTGGGCGCTCCTCTACGCCCTGCGGGAGAAGGCGGTGACCACCCTCGTGACCACGGCCTACATGGACGAGGCGGAGCGCTGCTCGCGCGTGCACTTGGTCGACGCCGGGCGCCTCTTGGCCGAAGGCGAGCCCGGGGCCGTCTTAAGGAAGGAAGGCGCGGCGAGCTTCGACGAGCTCTTCCTGCGCCGCGCCGGGAGCGCCCGGTGAGCGCCCCCCTCGCGGTCGACGTCTCCGAGCTCGTGGTGCGCTTCGGCGACTTCACCGCGGTCGACCGGGTGAGCTTCCAGGTCCCCCCCGGCGAGATCTTCGGCTTCTTGGGCGCCAACGGCGCCGGCAAGACCACGACCATCCGCGTCCTCTGCGGCCTCCTGCATCCCACCTCGGGAAGCGTGCGCGTCGCGGGCCACGACGCCGCCGAGGGGCTGTTCCCCATCAAGCGCCGCGTGGGCTACATGTCCCAGCGCTTCACCCTCTACGAGGACTTGAGCGTCTCGCAGAACCTCGCCTTCGCCGGGGCCCTGCGCAAGATGCGGCCCGCGGACGTGCAGAAGCGCACCGAGGAGCTCTTCGCGACCGTGGGCTTCGACCAGCCGGTGAAGACCTTGGTCCGCGATCT
>DATLOS010000390.1:0-5413 GCA_035536155.1 Elusimicrobiota bacterium | reverse complement strand
GCGCGCCCACTTCCAGGCGCTGCCGTCGCCGGCCTCGGGAGCGCTCTGGACCGAGCCCTCCACCGAGACGTCCGCGTCGGCCCCGGCGGAGCCGGCCCGGGCCTGGAGCCCCAGGCCGTTGAGGGCCTGGATGACGCCGGTCGCGACCTCGTCGGAGCCGGCGCCCATGTCCACCGCGACGTCGAGCTCGGCCAGGGCCTTGGCGGCCTTGGGGGCGAGCCCGGCGGCGTCGAAGGGCGCGCTCTCGCCGGAGCCGGAGGCGCTCACCACGCGCAGGTCCGCGTTCAAGCCGTCGCGCGCCTTGAGAAGGGTCATGAGCTTCATCGCCGCCTTCACGCGTCCGAGGCGGTCCGAGGCGCCGTCGAGCTGCTTTTGCCAGACCAAGGCCTGCTTGTCGAGGTCGGACAGCTTCTCCTTGAGGGCCATGGCCGCCTTGTCGCGCTGGAGGATCGCCAGCGCGTAGAAGCGGCGCGTGGCCGGGTCCTGCCAGGTCTCGGCGATGGTCACGTCCTCGAGGACCTTGTTGGAGACGGTCTGCACGTCCTGGGACACCGCCTGGGAGAAGCTGGACTGGTCCTTGCCCTTGCCCGAGGCGGAGGTCGTCTCCGACATCACGTCCGACGTGGTCGCGGTGACGGTGACGGTGAATATCTTCGAGATCTCGGAGCGGGCGCGGTCCTCGGCCGAGGCGCGCTCGTCGGCCGTGCCCACGCCGGTGAGGTAGCCTTCCTTCGGGTATTCGGAGGTGTCCCCGTCCGCCCACGCGGGCTTGGCGCCTTTCACGCGGTGGCGCGTCCCGGCGCCGGTATGGGCGGCGCAGGCGGCGGTGGCGGCGGCGACGAGCAGCAGGGCGAGCTTCTTCATGGCGTCCTCCGGTTTCTCTTCACGATGCCGTCCGGCACTCGAGATAGGTGCGGTGCCCTGCGCGGATCTCCACGTTCGGGAACAGCCGCTCGGAGACCTGCCGGCCTCCTTGGTCGGTGAAAATCGCCTTCACTTCGTAGCTGCCCGGGGCCAGGCGCAGGCGCGCCATGCGGATCTGCGCGGGGACCGAGGCCCACGCCCGCGTGTCGGCGACCTCGGTGGCCGCGGCGGCGGCGTTGAGGACCGCGCGGGTGAGCCAACCCGCCACCTTGCTGTCCTGCTTGCGCTCCATCTCGGCCGCGGCGGCGTTGGCCAAGGCGTACTTGATCGCGGCCCGGGCGATGGCGCGGGTGCGCACCAGCGCGACGCGGTCCTGCAACTCCCGCTGCGCGATGGCGGAGACGTCCTCCATCAGGACGGAGTCGGCCGCCTCGCCCCCGGCCTCGAGGCGCGAGCCCGAGACGGCGTAAGGGTCCTGGACGTAGGCCGGAAAGGCGACGGTCAGGGCGCGGCCGAAGAGGCCGGCGGCGATGGCGTTGCGGGCGCGGCGGTAGGACTCGGGGTCGGTATCGTTGGGGCGTCCCGCGTTGACCGCCGCGGCGGCCTCGTTCCAGGCGATCTGGTACTCGTGGGAGACCTTGCGCGGGGCCACGCCGGCGTAGTGGAGGAGGACCAGCTCGCCGGACTTCCGGGGATCGGAGGAGATGTCGAAGCGGGGGGGCGCCGTGCCGTAGAGGCGCTGGTAGGCGGCGTAGGCGCGCTCCGACGCCTGGCGAGAGATGCGCGCGTCGTCGTCCTTGCCCGCCTCCTCGTATAGAAGGCTGTCCAGGTAGCGCACGAAGGCGTCGTCCTTGTAGGCCAGGCGCTGGGCGCGGCTGCGGGCGAGCTCGTCGAGGAACAGCTCGGCCTTGCGCGACTCGACCAGCGCCTCGTCGGGGAGGCCCAGAAAGACGTAGTTCATCGCCCGGAAGGCGTTGGTGAGCGCCCGCTCGAAAGGCAGGCCGGCGTACTCCATGGTGTTGTCGTTGAGGAGGAGCGTCCCCGCCGCCTGGTGGGCGCTCTTGGTGTAGAGCTCCTCCATGCGCGACTCGGCCTTGTCGAAGAGGTGGTCGCTGTCCTTATACTTGCCCGCGTCGTGGAGCACCATCGCCAGGTCGAGGTTGTAGAGGACCGCGTTCTTGCGGCCGTACTCCTCCTCCTTGACGGCGCGCAGGTGCGCCTCCGCGCGGTCGTAGTCGCCGCGGGCCAGCATGGCGTGGAGGGTCCTGGTGGAGCCCTGGGACGGGCCCGCGCAGGCCGCCAAGAACACGGACAGAAAGGCGCCGGCGCGCGGCAGCGCGCCGGTCCCGGCGGCGATATGGGAAATGCGTGCGCCGTCCGGGGCGCGGCGCACCGCTACCAGCCGAGCTTGGCGCGCTTGACCAGCTTCTTGATCTTCTTCTGGCCGTTCCAGACGACCTGGTTGCTCTTCAGGTCGACGAGCTTCAGGTTGACCTGATAGAACTGGACGCGCTGGCCGCCCTCTTTGTCCTCGATGGAGTTGATGGTGCCGGAGAGCATGAAGTCGGCGCCCGTCTCCTTGCCGTGCTCCTTGCGGGTCTCCTCGGAGGCGTTGGTGTCCTGGTCCAGCCGCTCCTCGCGGACCTCGCCGCGTTCGGACTTGCTCGCCACGAACTGCACCGTGCCGGCGTTGATGAGGGCGCGCTGCAGGTCCTCGACGAAGGTGTCGGTCGCGATGTGCTCGTTGGCCTGGTTGCGGACCGTGCCCACGATCACCGTCGGATCCGCGCCCCGCGCGGCCTTGGCCTTGCCGATCCAGGGCCGGGACGTGCAGTCCGCGATCATCTCCTCCGCCACGAGGCGGGAGTCGGTGTCGTTCCAGCCCCCGCTCAGGTCCTTCACCTCGCTGCTGTCCATGCGCTTGACGCTGGTCGCGCAGGCGGAGGCGGCCAGCACGGCGCACAAGGGAAGCAGGCCTAGGCGCGTTCTCATGGAAGCGTCCGTTTTAATGCTTCGCCGCTTCGGCGTCGAGGTTGTCGAAGGCCTTCTCGGCGTTGGCGCGCACGAAGTCGCGCTCCTTAGAGTTGAGTTCCTTGGCGTTTTCCAGCGACTTCTTCATCGACTCGAGGTCGAGCTTGGCCAGGGCGTACATGGTGCCGTCGGCGTCCTTCCAGTGGTCGACGACGGTGGCGCCGTTGAGCGTGAACTTGGAGAAGTTCTTGAAGGCCTGCTCGACGTGCTGCTCGTCCGAGGTCTTGCTCTGGTCGCCGGCGGTGGTGGCGGCCATGTAGTCCTTGTAGAGGGAAGTCACGAAGGTGTCGAGGGTCTTGGCGATCTCGACCCGCGCCCGCTCGTCGGCCGCGGTGCGGACCATGGCCGGGTTGGAGCTGCCGCGGAAGATGCCCACGCCGTAGAACACGGACTGGCCGCCGTCCTTGAAGGCGCCGCTTCCTTTATTGACCCAGTCGGGGCCGCTGGTGACGGGCTTGGCCGTAGGCGCTCCGGCGCAGGCGGACAAGATCGCGGCGAACGCGCAGAAAACGAGGGATTTCTTCATGGGTGGGGTTCCTCCGGAGGTAAACGACATCGACGCTGAAGTCTAACAGGTTAGACGAAAGTGTGTCAACAGACGTGTCGCGGGCCATTTTGCTAGGATCGGAACATGCCGCGACGGGCGCTTCGCCTCCTCGTGATCGCGTCCCTGCTCCTGGCCACGGGCGCGCATTGGGCCGTCCTCCAATCGGCCGCCTGGGCGGGCATGCTCCTGAGCCGCTCGCGGACCCAGACCTTGGCGCGGGCGGCCGGCTCGACCTTCGACGGCCGCCATCCCTGCGGCGTCTGCCTGAAGGTCCGGCGCGGGGCGGGCGCCCCGAAGGGCCAGGCCGCGCGCCTTTCCCAGCCGCGCGAGGACCTCTTCTTCGCCCCGGTCTCCTTCCGGCTCCCGCCGCGCCGTCCTTTGTGGACCTTGGCGACGGCGACCGCGCGGCTTCCGGAATTTCTCCCGTCGTTCGAGACTCCTCCTCCCCGGCCGGCCTGAGCGGGATCGTCGGCCGCTCTCGTTCAATCTTAATTTTCCGCTTCGGAGGCCTCATGCCCCGTTCTCTTTGCTTGCTCGTCGCCCTCGCCGTTCTCCTGTCCTCGCCCTCGCCCGCGCTCGCCTGCAGCTGCGGCTGCGGCCTCTTCGACGTCCAGGCCGCCGCCATGGCCGCCGACGCCGGCGGGGATTACCCGGTGCAGAGCGGCGGGCCCCCCGCGGCGCGCCGCGGAGGCTACGTGTTCCTGGAGTACGACGACGTGGACCAGAACCAGAACTGGCGCGGCAGCCGGCGCGCCTCCGCCGACGACAACGAGGACAAGCGGCTGCGCACCGGATTCTTCACCTTGGGCGCGCAGTACATGTTCGGCGGCTCCTGGGGCGCGATGGCCGACCTGCCGGTCTGGACCCGAGGGTTCAAGACGGTCGACGACGACGGCAACCTGGTCTCCTTCCACGACACGGGGATCGCGGACGTGCGCCTGCGCGCCGTGTACACGGGCTTCTCCGAGGACCGAAGCGCCGGGATCACCTTCGGCCTCAAGCTCCCCACGGGCGACTACAAGGCCGCGGGCTTCGACCGCGACAGCCAGATCGGCACCGGGAGCACGGACGTTCTTCTCGGCGCCTATCGGACGGGCAAATTGACGGACGACGGGGGCCTGACCTGGTTCGGCAACCTCCTCTTCGACCAGCCCGCGCTCACCGCGGGCGGCTATCGGCCCGGGGCGGAGCTCGACGCTCTCCTGGGCGCCATGTTCCGGGGCTGGGAGGCGGGGGGCGCGCGCGTCTCGCCGCTCGCCCAGGCCATCTTCTCCGCCCGCGGGCGCGACACGGGCACGCTCGCCCATCCCGACGACACCGGCTATGGGAGGCTCCTGGTTGGGCCCGGCGTCCACCTCTCGGCCGGGCGCTTCGTCGCCGACGCCGGCGTCGGCTTTCCCGTCGCGCAGAACGTCAACGGGAACCAGCTCATGGCCGCGCGCTACTGGCGCCTGAGCGCGGGGTGGCGCTTTTAGCTGCGAGATTTGAAGGCGATTTGACTCGCTTTCACCGGACCTGAGCGCTATATCTTTTCAACGCCGAGCGGCGTTGGAAACATGGCCAGGACCGACCTGCCCCACCATCCTCCCGGGCGCGTCCACCGCCGGAGGCATCCCGGCCCTCTTCCGAACGGTGGGTCGGGCACCCAAGCCCTGGGCCCGCTGGAGGCCGGGGAGCTCCTCCGCGTCCTGAAGACGGTGCGCAAAGGGAGCTTCTCCGCGCGCATGCGCCTGGAGGGGCAGGGCTTGCCGGGGGAGGTGGCCGAGACCCTCAACGACATCATCGAGATGAACGAGCGCATGGCGCTCGAGCTCGAGCGCATCAGCCGCGTGGTGGGCAAGGAGGGAAAGCTCGCCCAGCGCGCGTCTTTGGGCGCCGTCAGCGGCTCCTGGGCGACGTCGATGGACTCGGTCAATTCCTTAATAGGCGACCTGGTCCAGCCCACCACCGAGGTCGCGCGCGTCATCGGCG
>DATLOS010000389.1:0-2364 GCA_035536155.1 Elusimicrobiota bacterium | reverse complement strand
CGTGGCGGTGGCGGCCATTGGGTCAATGGGCGCAAGTTCCTCAAGAGCCGGACCCTTCAATTCCGGGAGGGGCGGGCCCGCCGCCAGCCAGCACTCGCGGCAGACGCCGCGGTAGCGCTCGCGGCCGCCGATGTCGACCTGGATCGCGCCGGGCGCCGGCGCGCTCGGCGCCGGCGCGCCCGCGAGCCGCCGCGTGAAGGCCGACGGCCGGCGGCGGCAGTCCATGCAGACGCCGTCGCGCTTCTCGACCCGCTCGCAGAGCGGCGCCAGCTCGCCGACGCGGCCGAACGGCCGGCGGCCGGCGTCGGCGTCGAGCGCGGCCACGATGACGCGGCGGCCGGCGGCCGCCCAGCGCTCGCAGACCTCGGGCAGGTCGGGGAAGAACTGGCCCTCGTCGACGCCCACCACCAGCTCGGCCGCGTCGACCTCGCCCAGCGCGGCGGCGGCGACGACGCGGATCCCCGCGGCGGCCTCGGAGGGCGCCGCGGCCTCCTGGCGGAGCTCGGCGTGGGTCTCGATCGCCCGCGCGGCGCCCCGCGTGTCGCCGCGGAACCTGACGAGCACCGCGGCCCGGCCCGCGAACGTCTCGCGGCGCACGCGCGAGATGAGCTCGGACGTCTTCCCGCTGAACATCGGCCCCACGATCAGCTCGATCGCGCCCGCCATCTTTGGCGCCGGCCCGCGCCTTCAAACGCGCAAAAACGGGCGGCCGAGCCGCCGGGCCTCGCGCCTACTTCCGCGAGTGCTTCCGTCGGGGCACCCCCAGGGCTTTGGCGGACCGCTTGAGGGTGGCGGCCCCCACCGCCGAGCCCCCCTTCTTGGACCGCTTCTTGGACTTGGACTTGCGCTTGGGTTTGCCGTGCGAGGCGCTCGCGTGCGCTCGCTTCTTCGCGCCGCCCTTCTTGGACCTGCGCGCGCCACCGGTCGTCGCTGATGCGCCGTTCGCCGACATAGTATACCCCCGCACAAAGCGGGGGCGCGAAAAAACGCCGCGGCGCGCGGCTCCCGGCGCGCGCCGCGCGGCTCCCGGCGCGCGGCTCGCGGCTCGCGGCCCGCGGCGGCGCTCAGTAGCCCTCCTCGGCGAGCTCGCCGTTGCCGACCTCGGCGGGCGGGGCGCCGTCGGCCTTCTGCCCCTCCTTGTAGGCGTCGAAGACCCGGCGGACGTCGCTGCGGTCGGCCTCGGCGAGGCTCTTCCACTCGGCGTGGGCCAGCTTGCTCCACCACTCCGAGGGGTTGGCCCCCTTCGTGGACTCGCACTTTTTCAGCGGGGCCAGGTTCTCGTGTTTCAGGACGACGGATTCCGGGCACCACTTCTCTCGGGCCCCCTCGTAGTTGGTGCTCACAGCCCAACGGAAGAAGGTCATGATGTTGAACGGGGCGGTGCCGGTCTTTTTGGCGCCCCCGGATCGGCCGCGAGAGGCGGTCTTGCTCTCCCGCACAGGCAGGGGGGCTTCAGCCATTTTCACGTCCAAGCTGTCCTTGAGCGTGTCGAGGCGGCTCAAGACCGAGTTGACCGTCACCGCGAGCGTGGCGAGGGCTTTCTGGATCTCAGCCTGGCCCGCCAGGCTCTTGTCGAGCTTGGCGCTCATCGGGTCCGTCGCTTTCAGGACGACGGCGACCAGTGCGGCGTGCTTGTTGTCGGCGGCGGGTGCAGACATGATGGCGCAGGTACGGTTTTATTCAACAGGGGGGCGGCGGCTTCAATTTTGGCGGGGCGCCCCCCCACCGGGGTCGGCGTTGCGCTCGGGTCTAAAAGGGGGGAGCCTTGGATGGGCCGGGCGGCGCCCCGCGTCCGGCCCCGGGCGGGGCCCCGGAGGGCGGGCCGCGCGGCGGCCGCGCCGGGCTGCCGGCCGGCCCCTCCCGCCCCGCGGGGAGCCACTGTTCCGGCCGCAGCCTCCGGACCGGGTTCTCGGCGAGCCAGGCCTGCTGCGCGGCGGCGGCCGCGGGCGCCACCGCCCGCCGAAGCTCGTCGAGCCGCCCCCGAAAGGCCGAGTGCGCCCGCGCCGCCTCCTCGAGGAGGGCGATCTGGCGGTGGGCGAGGCTCTGGGCCGCGCGGAGGAGCGCGCTGTCGAGGCTCCGCGTCAGGCTCGGCTCGAGGAGCGGGGGGCCCTCGCAGGGCCCCGCGGGGGCCCGCCGGTAGCCGGCCAGCCGCGCCAGCAGCCGCGCGCCCAGGGCCGGGTCGAGGCCCCGGAAGCCGGAGCCCACGAGGTAGATCTCGGAGTTGCCGCCGGCGCTGGCCCGGGGCTTGACGAGGAGCGCCTCGTCGAAGAGGGCCGCCACCAGCGCGATCAGCGAGCGGCTGAAGGCCCGCGTGAACGCGAACTGCTTCGTGACGAGGAGCCCGCCGGGCTCGAGGGCCAGCAG
>DATLOS010000388.1:0-3344 GCA_035536155.1 Elusimicrobiota bacterium | reverse complement strand
CCGCGACCGACGCGGCCGCGGTGATGGCCTTCTACGTCCTGATCGTCGAGGTGTTCGTCTACCGCGACATCCCGCTCAAGGAGCTGCCCGAGGTCGCCCTGCGCAGCATGATCCTGGTCGGCGCGATCCTCATGGTGCTGGGGACCGCCTTGGGGCTCACGAACTATCTCATCGACGCCGAGGTGCCGGACAAGCTCTTCGCCCTCATGCACCGCTGGGTCTCGACCAAGACCGGCTTCCTGCTGATCCTCAACGCCCTGCTTCTCGTCGTGAACATGGTGGAGATATTCTCCGCGATCATCATCGTGGTGCCGATCATCGTGCCGATCGCGGCGCAGTACGCGATCGACCCCATCCACCTCGGCATCATCTTCCTGCTGAACCTCGAGATCGGCTACATGACGCCGCCGTTGGGCCTCAACCTTTTCCTGTCCAACCGCCGCTTCGAGGCTCCGCTGGGCAAGCTCTACCGCGCGGCCTTCCCGTTCTGGGTCATCCACGTCCTGATGCTGCTCGCCGTCACCTACGCCCCGGGCTTGAGCCTGGGCCTGCTCCACCCGAGGTCCCCATGAAGAAGATCCCGACCCGCGCGGTCTCCCCCGCGCAGAAGAAGAAGCTCATCGAGGCGCTGGTCCGAGCGCCCAACTACAGCCGGGCCTACCAGGACCTGAGCTTCCTCGGCCGCGAGGAGCTGCGCCCCGTGCGCCTGCAGCTCGAGCTGCTCAAGCCCGAGTTGGCCCTGACCGAGCAGGACGTCTGCTCGACCATCATCGTCTTCGGCAGCGCGCGCGTTCCCGCCCCGGAGGAGGCGCGCAAGCTCCTGGCGGACGCCGAGCGCGCGGCGCGCGCGCGCCCGCGCGAGCGCGCCGCCCAGCTGGCCCTCGAGAGCGCCCGCCGCGTGGTGGAGCGCTCGCGCTACTACGAGGAGGCGCGCCGCTTCGGCTACCTCGCCACCCGCGCCGGGCAGGCCGACAAGGCCCACCACTTCGTCGTGGTCACCGGCGGCGGCCCCGGCATCATGGAGGCGGCCAACCGGGGGGCCTTCGACGCCCGCGGCAAGAGCATCGGCTTGAACATCACCTTGCCCCACGAGCAGGCGCCCAACCCCTACGTCACCCCGCAGCTCAACTTCCAGTTCCACTACTTCGCGATCCGCAAGATGCATTTCCTGATGCGCGCCCGCGCGATGGTGGCCTTCCCCGGCGGCTTCGGCACCTTCGACGAGCTCTTCGAGACCCTGACCTTGGTGCAGACCGGCAAGAAGCGGCGCATGCCCATCATCCTCTTCGGACGCGAGTTCTGGACGAGGGCCGTGAACTTCAATACCTTGGTCTCCGAGGGGATGATCGCGGCGGCGGACCTGTCCTTGGTCCGCTACGTCGAGACCGCCGAGGAGGCCTGGGAGCACATCCGGGGCTACTGGGCGAAGAACGGCGGCGGGCCCGAGGTCCGCCGCCGGCGTTCCTTGTCGGAAGTCATCCGCTGAGTTAAACTCTAGGGCAACGGACATGGATCCCCGCGCGCTGCCCAAGCAGTTCGTCGCCACCGGCTTCGTCGTCGAAGACGGGAAGACGCTGCTGCTCTTCCACAAGAAGCTGCGCATGTGGCTGCCGCCGGGCGGGCACATCGAGGAGCGCGAGACCCCCGAGGCCGCGCTGCTGCGCGAGGTGCGCGAGGAGACCGGGCTCGAGGTCGAGATCGTCGCGGAAAAGCGCGCCCCCGACCCGGAGGACGGGAAGGTCCTCTTCCTATTCCGGCCCCGCCTGGTGCAGCTCGAGGCCATCGACGGCAAGCACGAGCACATCGACTTGATCTATTTCTGCCGCCCGACGGGGGGGACGCTGCGCCGGGCCGAGGCGGAGGCCGACGGCCTGCGCTGGTTCACGCCCGAGGAGCTCCGCTCGCCCGAGGTCCATCCGGAGGTCCGCGACTCGGCCCTCTTGGCGATCCGCGAGCTCTCCGGCGAGGCCGCGGCCCGCCGATGAGGGCGCTCCTCCTCGCCGCCCTCGGCTTGCTCGCCGCCCTCCCCGCGCGCGCCGGCGCGGGCGAGCAGGAGGCGCTGCGCGACAAGGCCGTGGCCGAGCTCTTCAGCCTCGACTTCGTCGCCTCGCGGGCGGACATGCGCCGCTTGATCGAGAACGAGCCGGAGAACCCGCTCGGCTACCTCTTCGAGTCCGGCATCCTCTGGTGGCAGGCCTCCGCGGAGTACGGACTCTTCAAGGACACGCCCACGCTGCAGGGCCTCTTCGAGGCGGATGTCGACGCCTGCGTGGAGAAGGCGAAGCCGCTGCTCGACTCCAAGGACCCGAAGGCCCGCACCGAGGGACTCTTCGCCTCGGGGATGTGCTACGGCGTGCGCGGGCAGTGGGACATCGCGCGGGGCAAGTACCTCAAGGCCTACCGGGACGGCAAGAAGTCCATGAAGTACCTGCGCAAGTGCGTCAAGGAGTCGCCGGAGTTCCACGACGCCTACCTCGGCCTCGGCATCTTCGACTACCAGACGGACCGCCTGCCCGCCGTGCTCAAGCTCTCCGCCATCTTCATCGCCCGGGGGGACGCCGAGCTCGGCAAGAAGCGCATGCGCCAGGCCGCGGAGAAGGGCAAGCTGGTGGCCCGCCAAGCCGAGATATTCCTCATGAGCCTGCTCATCACCGACGAGAAGGACTATCCCGGCGCCCTGCGCCTCCTGGACTCGCTGCTCCAGGCCTACCCGAAGAGCCCCTACTTCCATTTCATCCGGGCGATGCTCCTCCACAAGCTGGGCCGCGAGGACGATTCCCTGCGCCAAGGCCGGGCCCTTTTCGCCCTGACCGCCTCCGACCAAGAGATATTGGGCCGCAAGCAGCTCGCCATGTTCTGCGGCCTGACCGGGCCCGACTGCCTCAAACCCGGGGCCCTGCGCGCGGCGAACGCTTGGCTGGTCGACGCCCAGGGCGCCGCGTGGCAAGACTTCGTCGCAACGAGCCGCCTGCCGCCGAAGGCCCGGGCCGCGGCGGACAAGGAGATCGAGGCCTGGATCACGACGCTCCAGCTCTACCAGGCGATCGTCTGGGACATGCTGGGCGAGCGCTCCGCCGCCCAGCAGCAGTACAAGGGGGTCCTGGCCCGGCCGGACTACCAGGGCTCCCGCGCCCGGGCCAGGGCCTGCCTGGACGCGCCCTGCGACCAGGCGTTCGTCTCGCGCAAGCTCAAGGAGCTTTCCCTCGCGGACGCGGCCGTCTCCGAGCCTCCGCCCAAGGCCGGCCGCGCCGGCGCCGACAAGGACGGCGAAGCCGAATGACGCGCAAGCTCGGATCGCGCCGCCGCCCCGCGCGGCGCCGCCCGACCGCCGGCGCCGCCCCCCG
>DATLOS010000387.1:0-2142 GCA_035536155.1 Elusimicrobiota bacterium | reverse complement strand
TAGCCCTTGCGTGCTCGAGAACTGGAACGCGGGCCCTCCCGCGCGGGCGCGATGAGGCTCTCCGCCCGCGCGTCTTCCGTCTCGGAGTCCCGCACCCTCGGACTCTGGACCGAGCTCGCCCGCCTGCGCGCCGCGGGCGAGGACGTGGTCGGTCTCTTGGAGGGGGAGGCGGACCTGCCGCCGCCGCCCGAGGTCGTATCGGCCGTCGCGCGCGCGGTCCGCTCCGGAGCGACGCGCTACTCCCACTCCGCCGGCCTTCCCGAGCTGCGCGCCGCGATCGCGCGCGCGCTCCAGCGCGAGGGCGTGCCCGCGCGCCCGGACGGCGTCCTGGTGACGAACGGGGCCAAGCAGGCGGTCTATGAGCTGCTCCAGACGCTCTGCGCTCCCGGAGACGAGGTCCTGATCCCGACGCCGTGCTGGACGACCTTCCCCGCCGCGGCGCGCCTGGCCGGCGCCAAGCCCGTGCTCGTGCCCGCGGCGCCGGATCACCAGCTCGACGTCGACGCGCTGGGGCGGGCGGCCGGCGCGCGCACGCGCGGGCTGATCCTGAACACGCCGAACAACCCGACCGGGGCGGTCTATTCGCGGGAGGCGCTCCGGGCCGTGCTCCGGCTCGCCCGGCGCAAGAGCCTCTTCGTGATCTCCGACGAGGCCTACGAGGCGCTGGTCTTCGACGGCGCGGAGCACGTCAGCTGCGCCTCGCTCGCGCCGCGGGACGTGCTCACGGTGCGGACCTTCTCCAAGACCTATTCCATGACCGGCTTTCGCGTGGGCTACGCCGCGGGGGATCCGCGCGTCCTCGCCGCCGCGACCCGCCTGCATAGCCACCTCACGGGCAACGTCTGCACCTTCGCCCAGCACGGCGCGCTCGCGGCGCTCGAGCTGGGCTCGGCCTACCGCGCCAAGCGCCGGGCGATCTTCGAGCGACGAAGGGACCTCGCCTTCGCCGAGGCCTCGCGCCTCTTCGGCTGCGTGAAGCCGGCGGGCGGCTTCTTCGTCTTCCCGGACGCCCGGCGCTATCTGGGGAGGCGCTTTCGGGACTCCGAGGCCTTGGCGCGGCATCTTCTCCGGGCCGCGCGGGTCGCGGTGGTCCCGGGCTCCGCCTGCGGGCTCGAGGGCCATCTGCGCGTGAGCTTCTCGTTTTCCGAGGCCGCGATCCGCGAGGGTTTCGCGCGCATGCGCCGCGTCTTGACACCTTAAAAGGCATTTAGCTAGAAATCCTCGCCCGCCCTCGGCGGGAGCTTTTGCCCCAGGAGGGCCCATGGCGAAGAAGGCGAAAATGGCGAAGAAGACGGCGAAGAAGTCCTCCAAGCCCGCGAAGGCGCGCAAGCCCGCGGGCAAGGCGAAGCCCTCCGCTCCGCGCCGCGCGCCTAAGCTGGTGGAGATCCCCGCCGGCCAGTCCTCCGCCCCGCCCCCGGGCGCCGACGACGAGACCTCCTTGGAGCGCGCCCGGGAGAAGGAGCTCGAGGAAGAGGAGAACGTCTTCGCCGAGGAGCCGCAGGAAGAGGAGAAGGAAAAGGACCGCTACCGGGACGAGGAAGAGGAGCCCTCCTGAGGATCCGGGCCGACCTCCACGTCAACGGCTCCTCGCGCAAGCTGGTCCTGGTCGCGGTCGAGAACGAGAAGCGGGAGCACCTCGCTCTCAAGCTCGCCGCCTACCTCTCCTTCTGGGACCAGGACCTCACGATAGACCCCAGCGGCAAGCACCCCGCCTTGGGGGACTTCGAGTACCGGCCCGATCTGCTCGGGACCGACGTCACCGGGGGCGTGTCCCATTGGGTGGACTGCGGCAACACCTCGATGAACAAGGTGGCCAAGGCGGTGCGGCGCTTCCCGCGGGCCCGCTTCGCTCTTTTCCAGGAGAATCCCCAGAAGGCGCGGCGCCTGCGCCAGGACGTGGAGGCCGAGGTCCGCGAGAGCGCGGACGTCGACGTGCTCGGCTGGCCGGCCGGGGAGTTCCCGCGCTGGTGCGCGCTCCTCGGGGAGAAAGTCGAGATCTTCGGCGAGGCCTCGGGCGTGCAGATGAACCTGGTCGTCAACGAGCAGGTCTTCGCGACCGACTTCCAACGCTTCTGAGCCCGCCGGCACGCCCTTGACGGGGACGCCTCCGGAGCCTACCCTAGGGCGTATGACTCGTCGAGC
>DATLOS010000386.1:0-2338 GCA_035536155.1 Elusimicrobiota bacterium | reverse complement strand
GCCGCGCGGCTCCCAGGCGAGCGCGAAGGTCCGGCGCCGCACGGCCTTGAAGAAGCGGTACATGTCGCGGAGGTGATCGGCGTTGGGGTAGAAGGTCGATGCGGTGCGAAAGAGCACGAACCGCGCCCGCAGGGTCTCGGCCAGCTCGGCGGTAGCCTGCCAGGCGCGCTGCACCTCGTCCGAGGGCTTGAAGTGCCCGCAGCGGGCCACGGCCTTCGCGTCCTTCTCCCCCGCGCGCGCGTAGGACGGGCTCGAGGGCAGATGGGTAATCCGCTGCCAGGCCTGCACGCAGAAGTCGAAGTCGGAGGGCGCCTCCTCGCGCCAGGTCCTCGCCGTCTCCGGCTTGGGCGGCTTGAGGAAGCTCGAGACGATCTCGACCGCGCCCAGGCGCCTAAAATAGGAAGAGCGCGCGACCGGGAACCCCGAGCAGCCCGCCCGGAGCATCAGCCCTCGGCTGGGCGGCGGATCGTCTCCGGCAGGAAGCGCGCGTAGCTGACGAGGTAGGCCATGATCCCGAGACAGGCCAGGCCGTAGACCAGCTCGAAGCCGCCGTAGCGCAGCCATTGCTCCTTGGTAACGAACGCCCACGGCGCGGGGGCGTAGAGGTTGGCCTCGGGCTCGCCCCAAAACAGGTCGTAGATCCCCTTAAAAGCGACCAGCGCGCCCCAACCGCCGAACAACGCGGCGGCGAGGCGCGCCAGTCCCCGGACCTTGATCGTCTCGGTTCGGCTCAACGCTTGGAGTACTGGAAGCGCTTGCGGGCCTTCGGGCGGCCGGGCTTTTTGCGCTCGACCATGCGCGAGTCGCGGGTCAGGAACCCTTCCTTGCGCATCGTCTTCTTGGTGGCGTCGTCGATGAGCGCGAGGGCGCGGGCCACGCCGTGGCGGATGGCCTCGGCTTGGCCGGTGATGCCCCCGCCGGCGACCTTGACGGTGACGTCGAAAGCCTTCTCCTGGCCGGCCTTCATGAGCGGCAGGAGCGCCTCGTGGATGTGCCGGGGCTGGCCGCGGAAAAACTCCTCGACCGGCTTGGCGTTGACCAGAGCCTTGCCCGTGCCGCCGGGCGCCAGGCGGACCTGGGCGATGGAGGTCTTGCGCCGGCCCGTGGCCCACAGCGCGTCGTTATGTTTCTTAGCCACGGCTCACCTCGATCTTCTGGGAAGTATGGGGATGCGACTCGCCGGGGTAGATCTTGAGCCGGCGCAGCTGGTGCTGGCGCAGGCGGTTGACCGGGAGCATGCGCTTGACGGCAAGCGAGATGACCTTCCGGGGATCGCGCTCCATCTGGAGCTTGATCGGGGTCATCTTCATGCCGGCGGCGTAGCTCGAGTGGCTGAAGTATTCCTTCACCTCGATCTTGTTGCCGGTCAGCTTGACCTTGGCGGCGTTCGTCACCACCACGAAGTCCCCGCAGTCGACGGCGGGAGTGTAGAAAGGCTTGTGCTTGCCGCGGAGCAGGCCAGCCGCCCGGGAAGCCAGGCGACCGAGGACGGCCCCTTTGGCGTCGATGTGCACCCAGCGGCGCTGCTGCTGGGCGTACTTAGAGTCGATTTGTGTCGTAGTCTGAGCCATAATCTTGAAGCGTCAGTATATCAAATCGGGCTCCGACGAGACAATAGCCACGCTACGGCCGGCTCCCGTCGAACAGGCTCGCGACGGCCGCCCGGACCCGCTCCCAGTTCGCTTCCCTGTCCTGGCTGGAGACGTCCACCTCGACGAAGCGGGCCGTCCGGGCCAAGTCCGCCAACGCGGGAACGGTCTCCGTCCGGTGGTGCGAGAGCCGGTCGTCGAAGACCTTGTCCGTCTCGCCCTTGCGCCCGCGGACGCGGCTCCGGCGGCGCAGCTCCTCGTCGGGAGCGTTCAAGTGGACGACCCCGTGGGGCGCCAGCTCGCCGGAGAGTATCGCCCGCAATCCCTCGACTTCCTCGGGGCGGCGCGGGCTGCCGTCCAGGACGTAGCCGCGCTGGCGCACGTCGTCCTGGGAAAAGCGGGCCGCCAGCAGCCGGAGCACGAGGCCCGAGTCCACGAGCTCGCCCTTCTCCATCTGCGCGGCGACGACCTGGTCGTCGGTCGCGGCCACGTGTGCGCTCAAAAGGTCGCTCACCGTGATCTTGACCACGCCGAACTCCTCGACGAGGCGGTCGGCGTTGGTGCCCTTGCTCGAGGCGGGCGGGCCGGCGATGATGAGGCGCAGCGGCTCGACGGGACGCACCGCCGCGACGGGGGCGGCCCACACGGACGCGGCGAGAGAGAGCGCCAGCGCCGCGAGCATCTAGCGCCCTCCCGGCCGGCTCACGGTCCGGCCGCCGGCGCGTGATCCGCCCCGACCAGGGGCGCTG
>DATLOS010000385.1:0-4638 GCA_035536155.1 Elusimicrobiota bacterium | reverse complement strand
CTCGCTTCATCTTCATGTCTCCTCCGCCGCGTTTTAATGACCGAATAGTCAATGACTGCGCGGTCAGTATACGCGGGATCGCCGCGAAGCCTCTGGGCCAAAAGGCCGCGGCCGCCGCGGCGATGGCTCCATGGGAATCTGGGAAACGGGACCCAGCTTCTCTTTTGGCCAACGTTTTAGGTCTATAGGCCTGGCACGCGCTGGGCCGAAATCCCTTTGCGTTCTCCCGCCTCGGCCGCTATCCTGCCTGCAAGCGGTTTTCAATATCCGCACAGGAGAGGAAAATGACCGACAAGAAGAAGGGGCAGAAGGCGGAGCAGGGCGAGGAGTTCCCGGATTTCGTGCCCTGGTAGGGCTTCGCGCGCGAGGGCCCGCCCGCGCGCTCGAGACGCGGGCGGGCCCTTGTTTTTTCCCGACACGGAGCTAGGATAATCCGATAAATGAAGAAGATTCGCGCCTGCGAGGCCTTCGGCGTTTTCGACGGGCTCCTCTCCTCGGAGGAGTTTCCCCTCTTCTGGAACTACCTGCAGGACGAGGACTACCAATACGTCCGCTCCGGCAAATGGATCAAGGCCTTCCGCACCGGCGACGGGGACTGCCTGCAGGGGCCGGTGTACCTCTCCCACCGGGTGACGAAGGACCAGCCGTACCGGCCCTATCCCACGGGGCTGGGCATCGACCTCCTTTTCAAGCGCGTCTTGAGGGAGGCGGCCGCCTTCGAGCCTTGGGTCGGGCGCATGGGCCGCGACTGGGACTACTTCTCCGCGCGCCCCTACCTATACCCGGCTGGGACGGGGCTCTCGTGGCACGACGACTCCCTGAGCTACGTGGGCGCCTTCGCCTTCTACGGGCACCCGGGATGGAACGTGGCCTGGGGCGGAGAGCTCCTGGTCGCCGATGAGAAGCCGCGTATCGGCGCCTATCCCCGCCGCCCCGTCCTGGGCGCTCCCCAGGGCAAGCTGATCGGCTTCCACTTGGACAACCGCGGCCAGAGCGAGCGCCTCCTCGGCCCTGGCCTGGGGAGCTACGTGAGCCCCAAGCCCAACCGCATCGTCCTGATCGGGCGCGGCATCTCCCACGCCATCAAGAAGACCGAGGCCGACGCCGGCGATCGCGTGCGGGCCTCCGTGACCGGGTTCTTCGTCAAGCGCAAGAAGGGCGCGAAGCCCCTCGACGCCGCCTACGAGTGAGAGGCGGCTAGCTCGCTCAGGAGGCGGCCCATCTCCGTCTCGAAGCGCGCGCGCAGCGCCTGCTTCTCGGCGGGGGGAAGGAAGAGGCCGTCGATGGTGCGCCACTGGATCGCGATGAGATCCTCCGGCGTGAATCCAAGCTCGAGCAAGACCCGGAACTCGTGGGCCAAGTCTATCCCGAAGACGCCGGGGTCATCGGTGCTGATCATGACCGGGATGCCGGCGCGGTACCAGGCGGCTATGGGATGCTCTTTATAAGAGTGTATGGCGCTGGTGCGCAGGTTGGAGGTCAGATTCACGCCGATGGGAAGGCGGCGCTGGATCACGAGCCTCAGGAGGTCCGGCCGCTGCTCCAAGAGCGTGGCGTGATCCAGGCGGTCCACGTTCAGTTCGAGGGCGGTCTCCAGGTCGGCGCTGCCCGGTACCTCTCCGGCGTGGGCGGTGGTGAAGAGGCCGGCCTCCTTGGCCCGCCGGTAGAGCTCCTTGAACCGGGAGAGCGGGAACTTCGCCTCGTCCCCGGCGAGGTCGATGCCCACGACCCCGCGCCCACGGTGCTTGATCGCGGATTCGAGCATGGCCTCGTTCTGCTCCAAGCTCAGAGGGCGGTAGAGGCAGATGATGACGCCGCTGCGGACTCCGAAGTCCTTTTCCCCCCGCCGAAGCCCCTCTAGGACGGCGTCCACGGCGTCGTCCACGGAAAATCCCGGCGCGGCCTGGAGCGCGGGGGCGAAGCGGACCTCCATGTAGCGCATGTTCTGGCGCGCGGCGGAGCGGGCCAAGTCGTAGGAGATCTCGCGCATCGCCTCGCGCGAGCGCAGGAGCGGATAGAAGGTATTGAAGGCGTTGAGGACCTCGCCCAAGGAGTCCTTGGACTGCCCCACCACCGCCAGCTTCGCGATCTGCTCGACGCTCTTGTCGGCCAAGGGCGCGTAGTTTTGCCGGCGCGCGAGGCGCTGGATAGTCTCCGGGGATAGCGAACCGTCGAGATGGAGGTGGGTCTCGAAGCGCGGCATCTTCTCGACGAGGCGCTCGGTCTCGGCCGGGGTCCAGCGGACCGCGGCGGCCTTGGCGCGCAGGGAGGCGGGCAGGCCTTCGGCGGCGCGCGTTTCCTGGACAGCCGGCGCCGAGGGCGGCGGCTGCGGGCGAGCCGGCGGCTGCGCTCCGGCAAATAGCGCCATGAAGAGGAGATAGGCGGCGAAGGGATAGGCGAACCAGGCGGCGGAGAAGTAGAGGCGCCAGTCGCGCTTCACCCAGGGCCCCCCGCGCCAGGGAAGGAAGGCCAAGAGCAGCGCCGCGAGCACGTAGGAGAGCGCCAAGAAAGCTGGAGCCGGCGGCGTCGCCGGGGCGAGCAGGGCCAAGCCGGCGCCGGTCAGCGCGCCCAGGGCGCCCAGGTAGGCGGCCAAGGTCTGGAGGCTTCCAGGAAAGCCCGCGTATCGGCTCCAGCCGAAGCGATAGAGCCCCCATCCTGCCAGCGTGACCAGAGCGCCCATGGTCAGCGGGACCAGGCCGCCGCCGGCCAGTCCCGCGGCCAGCGTCACCAGGCCGGTCGCGGCGAGGTAGGCGCCGGGAAGGTAGCGGACCCAGCGGCTGCGGAACATCGCCTGGACCCAGCGCAGCGCTCTCCAGCGGGACAGGGGCGCCGCCGAGTCCCCCGCGAAGGGCAGGAGGAACAGGGTTCCCGCCGCGTGCATGTAGATGCCGTGCGCCAGCACCTGTCCGGCGATGGCCAAAGGGACGCCGAGGTAATGGATGTCCAGGAAGACCAGCGCCGCGGCCAGCAGCCGCAGGGCCAGCCGTCCCCAGCGGCCCGCGTCAAAGGCCGTCCTGCGCGCCGCGGGGGGAGCGGGGATGGCGGGACCTTCCGCGCGGAGCGCGGAGGAAGCGTCGGGGGTGTTGGAAAGGACCGGGGCGCTCGGCGCGTCGCCCATGCTTCCCGGCTCGGGGGCGGCCGCCTCGCCGGAGACCGCGGCGAGGTGTTCGCCGGTCAGCCGGGCCTCGAGCTCTCGCCCCAGCCCGTAGGACTCCGCCATGCCGGCGGCTGGGAGGGCGGCTCGCGCCGCGCCGACCTGCCGCGAGAGGCGGGTCAAGGCCCGCACCGTAGGAGCGGAGGGCGCCTCGCCTTCGGGCGAGCGCTCGGCGGAGGCGGCCGAGCCGCGGGACGGCTTTTCCCGAGGGAATGAGGCAGCCGCGGCCCGAGCGGGGCTAGCGTGATCGGGCAGGATGGGAGCTTCGAGCGAGGGGAGCGCGGCGGCGGATGGAGCGGAGAGCGCGGTATCGGAAAGGCCTGGGTCTGCGAGGGAGAGCGCGGCCGGCTCGAGAGAGGCGCCGAGGTCGAGGCTCTGGGGAAAGACCGAGAGGGTGCTTCCGCCTTCCACGGGCGCCAGCGCGTTCGGAAATCCCCCCGCCCCCGGCGCGGTCCGAGCCCGCAGCGCGGCGGCATGGGCGGTGTTCGCCGCGGCGGCGCAGCAAATCGCGAGGAGAAGCGGGCGACGGAGCATCCGGAAGATTATATTAGGAAGGCGAGGCGAGGCCTATGGGTCTTAAATCCTTAAGTCCGTGCGTCTTTAGGCCTAGCGGCGCCTGGGCCCGCGCCTTCGAGGCGCAGCGGCCGGCGCAAGATCTTGGACGCCAGCCCCAGCGCGGCGGCCAAGCCGAAATTCCCGCGGGAGCTGGCCTGGAGCAGCCAGGCGCTTTTCCCCTCCCACCAGAGGACGTCATGGGGGCCGAGCTCGCGGCTGACGCTCGCCGCGTACACGACCGGCGTCCCGGCGGCGGGAGCGGCGGCGGCGACGGGAAACGAGGAGAACCCGCTATAGGACTCGAGCGCCGGCAGGCGGTCCGCGGCCGGGCGCGCGAGCGGAGAGCGGGCGGCGTCGAGGCGGCGCAGCCAGAGGCGCTGGTGCGCCGGTCCGCGCGCGGGCCGGAAAACCGCCTGCAGTTCGAGAGGGCGCCGCGCGGGACCGAAGGCGAATTGCCCGTCGAAGCGCCAGGCGGGGGCCAAGGCCCGGACGGCCCTGAGCCATTCGCGGTCGCCCGCGGGCCGCGCCGAGACCCGGTGCGCGGCGCGCGCCCAGGGCCAGCGCAGGCGCCAGAGGCTCGAGGGCGGACGATAGGGGCCGACGGGGAGGTTGAGGTCCGGGCGCGGGTGGCGGGCCCAGTAGGAGCGCAGGGCGAAGGGGCGCTCGGCCTCGGCCAAGCTCCGGGCGGCGGGCCGCATGCCCTTCGCCAGCGACAGGAGCTCCCGGTCGGAGAAGTCCCCCCGCGCCGCGCGGAGCTCGACGCAGGTGCCCCAGGCGAGAAAGGAGGCGGCGGGGCGTCTCGCGTAGTCGATGCCCAGCCAGAGCAGGCGCCCCGCGCCCAGAGGCAGGACGCGCATGCGCCAGGCGGAATGGTCGTAGAGGGCGGCGTGGTCCAGGGCCGAGAGCGGCCCCAGGTCGTAGAGGTACTG
>DATLOS010000384.1:0-4453 GCA_035536155.1 Elusimicrobiota bacterium | reverse complement strand
GCCGCGAACCAAGCGCGCGAAGTCCTCGCCGATCGCCTCCAAGCCGAGCTCGGACCAGGGCGGGCGGGCGGCCGGCGCCAGATCGCTTTCGCCGTCGGAGCGGTCGAGGTTGACCGCGTAGGCCTCGTCCGCGCCTCCCGGCGCCGCGCCGGAGAGGACGTAGAGCCCGGGCTGGGCCGTGTCCCGGTACTCGAGGCGACGCGCGCGCACCGGCGCCTGGACGCTCCTTCCGCCCGGCGCGCGGACCAGCACCCGGGCCGGCGCCGCCTCGCCCGCTTCCCATACCCGCACCAGGGGATCTCCGGCGCGGAGCGCGCGCCAGCGGATCGCTCCGTCGTAGCGCCCCAGGCGGCTGACGGCCGCGTCGACGAGAGCGGCGAAGGCCGGCTTGGCCCCGAGGTTCGTCCACTCGAGATCGAGGGGCCCGCCCCATACCAGGACCCTTCCCGCTCCGCGCGGGCCCTCCGCCGCGAGCGCGCGCCCGTCGCCGTCGCGAAACCAGACGGCCGCCCCGGGCGCGGGGTCCAGCGACCACGCCCTCTGCATGGAGACGCGGTCGAGCTCGAAGTCGCTCCAGCGGAACGCGCCGGCGGCGCCCCGCTCCGGCGCTGCGCCCGGGGTGAGGCCCGCCGAGGGCAGGAGCCCCTCCCGCACCCGGTCGAGGCGCGCGGGCAGAAGGGGAGCCAGCTCGCGCAGCCCCTCGTCCGTGGACGGCGGCCCGGGGATGACCCAGAGACCGCCGCCCCGGGACACGAATCGGTCGAGGGCGGACGCCGCGCCGGGCGGCAGACGGCCGGAGCCCGCGAGGATCACCACGCCGAAGTCCTCGAGCCGCAGCGAGGCCAGGCGAGAGACCTCGACCGTCTCCAGGCCGTAGGGCAAGGCCCCCGTCTCCAAGAGGTGCTTGAGGAAGTAGCCGCCGCGGCCCGCCGCCAGCCAGCCCTCTCCATGGAGCGCCAGCACGCGGGGCGGAGCCCGAGCTTCCAAGGAATAGAACATCGAGTCGTCCGCGGCCAGCGCGTCCGGCTCGAGGGCCACGCGGCCCGCGTAGCGGCCGTCGGGCCGCTTGGGAAGCGCGAACGAGACGGCGCCCTCGGGAGAAAGGCGCGCCGGCGCGGCCGCGGCCTTCTGTTGGTCCAGCCAGAGCTGGGCCGCCGCCTCCCGGCCGCCGCCGAAGGAGCGCAGCGACGCCGCCAAGGTCGGCCGCCCCGCGCCGTCCACGGACGGGCGAAGCGACTCCACCGCGGCGTTGCGCGGCTCCTTGTCGGCGCGCAGCGCCAGAAGCGTCGCCGCCGGGTCGTAGCCGGGCAGCGCCGCGAGCCCTCCGGCGGGCAGGCGCCGCAAAAGGGCTTCCTGCCCGTCCGAGAGAAGCAGGATGACCCGGCGTCCCGGCCGCCGCTCGGAGGCGAGCAGCCGATACGCCGCGCTCAACGCGGGCGCCGCGTCGCTTCCGCGCCAGCCCGGGGCCAAGCGCGCGAGCGCGCGCTCGGCCTCGCCCGGATCGCGCGCCCACGCCGGCTCGGCCTCCACCCTGTCGGAGAACGCGCCGACGGCCACGCGGTCCCGGGGGCCGAGCCCGGCGGCCAAGCGTCCGAAGGCCGCGCGGCAGCGCTCCCAGCGCGAGCGCCCTCCGTGGACCGCGCCCATCGACCAGGAGACGTCCGCCAGCGCCACCAGGCTGACGCCCTCTTCGTCGGCCCCCGGCGCGGCGCTGGAGGCGCCCGCGTCGCGTCGGCGCGCCAGCGGCCCCGCGAAGGCCAAGACCAGGGCGGCGATCGCGCCGACCCGCGCGGCGAGGAGGAGCCACTGGCGCAGGCGCGAGGCCGAGAGGGCGCCCGCCCGCGCGCGGCGGATGAGCTCGAGGTCGCTGAAGGGCACCTTGCCGGCGCGGCGCAGGAACAAGAGGTGGACGACGAGCGGCGCCGCGCACAGGGGCAGCGCCCACAGCACCGCCGGGTTGAGGAAGGAAAGGCTCACGGCGCCCCGAGCAGGCGCCCGAGAAGCGGGAGCCAGTCGTCGCCCGCGTAGAACTCCCCAAAGGCCGCGCCCGAGCCGGAGAAGGACGCGGCGTAGAGGCGCTGGCGCTCGGCGAAGAGGCGGCGGTACTCCTGCCGGAGGAGCTCGGGCTCGACGCGCTCCGAAGAGGCGTCCTCGAGCGACTCGAAGCGCACCGGCCCCTCCCAGTCCAGGTCCCGCTCGGAGGGGTCTAGGACCTGGAGCACGGCCAGACGATGGCGCCGCGCGCGCAGCGCCCGCAGCGACGCGAGGACGTCGTCCGCGCTCCCCAAGAGATCGGAGACCAGGACCACGCGGGAGCGGCGGGCGATCTTGTCCAAGGCGCCGCGCATGGCCGCCGCCAACCCGGTCGGGCCGCGCGGCGAAGAGTCCTCGAGCGCGCGGTCCAGGAGCTCGAGGCGGCCGAGCCCCGGCTCGGCCGGAAGGCAGACGCGCAGGGTGGAGTCGAAGCAGACCAGCCCCGCCGCGTCGCCGCGGGCGAGCGAGAGGAAGGCCGCCGCCATCGCCAGGCGCCCGGCCAGCTCGCGCTTGCCGCCCAGCGCCATCGAGCCCGACACGTCCGCCAGCACCCAGGTGGGCAGGCTCCTCTCGTCCTCGTGCTCGCGCAGGAAGAGGCGATCGGTGCGCGCGTAGACCTTCCAGTCCAGGCGCTTGAGGTCGTCTCCCGGCGCGTAGGCGCGGTGCTGGGCGAACTCCTGGGAAAATCCGCGCGCGGCGGCGCGGCGGCGGCCGTCGGCATGGCCGGGCGACCGGCGCCGCGCCAAGGCCAGACGAAGGTTCCGCAACCGCGCGATATCGCTCGAGTCGAGGAAGCGCACGCCGCTACGCGAGGCTCTTGAGGACGCGCTCGACCAGGTCGTCGGCCCGCACTCCGTCGGCCTCGGCTTGGAAGGAGAGGACCAGCCGATGGCGCAGGACCGGCTTGGCGACGCGGACGACGTCGGAGGCGTCCGCGGCGGCGCGCCCGGACAGCACCGCACGGGCCTTGGCCGCCAGGACCAGGGACTGGCTGGCGCGGGGGCCGGCGCCCCACGAGACCCAGCGGCGGATCTCCTCGGAGCCGTCCCGCGGCCGGGTGGCGCGGGCTAATCCCACCGCGAGGTCCACGACGGACGGGGGAGCCGGGACCCGCCGCACCAGCTCCTGCATGCGCATGACCTCGGCGCCGGTCAGCACCTTCGACAGCGAGGCGGCGCCCGCCGCCGGCGACTCCACGGCGATGCGCTTCTCCTGCGCCTCGCTGGGGTAGTCGACGCTCACCTGGAGGAGGAACCGGTCGAGCTGCGCCTCGGGCAGCGGATAGGTGCCCTCCTGCTCGATCGGGTTCTGCGTGGCGAGAACGAAGAACGGCAGGGGCAAGGCGTGGGTGGTCCCCGCGGCCGTGACCTGCTGCTCCTGCATGGCCTGCAGGAGGGCCGCCTGCGTCTTGGGCGGCGTGCGGTTGATCTCGTCGGCCAGCACCAGGTTGGCGAACCCCGGACCGCGCGCGAAGCGGAAGACGCGCTGGCGCGTCTGGGGATCCTCCTGGAGGATCTCCGAGCCGGTGATGTCCGAGGGCATCAGGTCCGGGGTGAACTGGATGCGGGAGAACTCGAGGTCGAGCACCCGGGCGATGCTGGAGACGAGGAGGGTCTTGGCCAGGCCCGGGACGCCGACCAGCAGGCAGTGCCCGCCGGCGAAGAGGGCGATCAGCAGCTCCTCGATCACGTCCTCCTGCCCGATGATGACCTTGCCCAGCTCCGCGCCGAGCGAACGCCGCGCCGCGGCGAGGCGGTCGGCCAGCTCCACGTCCGAGTCGGCATTCTTCATGCTTTGCTCCTTCGCCGGCGTTGGAATACGCCCTCGGCGCGGTTCTTGCGCACGTCGTTCCAAGGAAAGCAGGTTCCGTTCATGGCGACGTAGACGCCGGGGCCGAGGGCCTGCGCGAAGGAAAGCGCGCTGCCCAGGTTGAAGAGGCCGTCGGAGCTGCCGAAAGCGTAGGGCACCATCGCCCCGGTGAGGACGACGGTCTTGCCCGGCACCCGCGGGCCCAGCGCGCGGGCGGTCTCGGCCATGGTGTCCGTCCCGTGCGTGACCACGATGCGCTTCTCCGCCGCGGCGCGGCAGGCGCGCACCACGCGCCGGCGCTGGGCGGCGCTCATCTGGAGGCTGTCGACCATCATCAGGGTGCTCACCCGGACCGGGAGGCGGGCGCGTCCCAGCCGCAGCATCTCGGGCACGTGCGTGCGCCGGAAGGACAGGCGCCCGGTCGTCTCCTGATATTCCTTGTCGAAGGTGCCGCCCGTGACCAGGATGCGAATCACGGGCGGATTGTACCAGAATGGCCGCGGGGATAATGCTATCTTAGGGCGCCATGAGGCGCGCGCCCGCTCTTCTGGCCGCCGCGGCGCTCGCGGCGGCGGCCTGCTCGTCCAAGCCCCGCCCGTTCCTCGTCGGC
>DATLOS010000383.1:0-6912 GCA_035536155.1 Elusimicrobiota bacterium | reverse complement strand
CGAGGTCGCCGAGATCTCCCGCGGCCTCAAGCAGCTCGCCCGCGACCTCGAAATCCCGGTCATCGCCCTCTCCCAGCTGTCGCGCCGCGTCGAGGACAAGGGCCGCGCCGACGGCAAGCCGCAGCTCTCCGACCTGCGCGAGTCGGGCGCCCTGGAGCAGGACGCCGACATCGTGGCCTTCATCTACCGCGAGGCGCAGTACAAGAAGAACGACCCGTCGGTCTCGCCCAACAAGGCCGAGCTCATGATCGCCAAGCACCGCAACGGGCCGACGGGCGACATCGAGCTCTTCTACCGCATGGAGCTCACGCGCTTCGAGAACGCGACCGAGGTCCAGGAACCCTCCGGCGAGCAAGAGGCGCAAGCGACCTTCTCGTGACGGCGCTTCCTCCTCGGCAGCGACGCCGTCCCAAAGCCTCCGCCGCCGTCGCCGTCCCGGGCTACCGGCCCACCTGGGCCGAGGTGCGGACCGGGGCCATCTGCGAGAACCTGCGCCGGATCCGCCGCGCCGCCAAGACCAAGATCCTTTTCGTCGTGAAGGCCGACGCCTACGGACACGGCGCGGTCGCCGTCTGCCGAGAGGTCGAGGCGAAGGGCGCGGCCCAGTGGCTGGGCGTCTCCTCCGTCGAGGAAGGCGCCGCCCTGCGCGCCGCGGGCATCGAGCTGCCGATCCTGATCCTGGGCTCCCTCTTCCCTTTCGAAAGCGTTGTCGCGGCGGCCCGGCACGGGCTCACCCCGACGGTCGCTTCCCTCGAGGGCGCTCGCCGCGTCGCCGAGGCCGCCGAGCGCCTCGGACGCGCGAAAGGCGGGGCGAGCATCCCTTGCCACCTCAAGCTCGACACCGGCATGGGGCGGGTGGGCGTGCGCTGGCCGGCGGGGCAGGAGGTCGCCGAGTTCCTGGCCCGCAGCCCCGGCGTGGCGCTCCAAGGGGTGTACACGCACCTCGCCTGCGCGGAGAGCGGGCAGGCCTACACCCGGCTTCAGCTCGACCGCTTTGCGCAGGCCGTCGGGGAGATCGAGCGGCTTGGCGTGCCGGGACTCCTGCGTCACGCGGCCAACTCCGCCGCGGCGCTGCGAACTCCGGAGAGCCGCTGGGACATGGTCCGCCCCGGCTTGGCCGCCTACGGCGTCTGGCCGGGCTTCGAGCCCGCGCTCTCCTTGAAAACGCGGATCGTGTTTTTGAAGAATGTGGGGGGCGGGACCCCGATAAGCTACGGCGCCTCGTACCGGACGCCGAGGCCGACGCGGATCGCCACTTTGCCGATCGGCTACGCGGACGGCCTGCCCCGGCTGCTGTCGAGGCTCAAGGCCGGCTCGCGGGGCGGCGAGGTGCTGATCCGCGGCCGCCGCTGCCCGATCGTGGGCGCTGTCACCATGGACATGACGATGATCGACGTGGGAGCCGTTCCGGACGCGCGCGTGGGCGACGAGGTGATCCTCATCGGCCGATCGCAAGGCGAGGAGGTCTCGGCCTGCGATTGGGCCGGGCTGGCCGGGACCATCTCCTACGAGATCCTCACCGGCATCCAGGCGCGCGTGCCGCGGGTGCACATGCCATGAGCCGGACCGCGCTCAGCGACGTCGGCCAGGCCTGCATCGACCTCGCGGAGGAGACCGGCAAGGGCGCGCTCCTCGTGCGCTCGACGGTCTACTGGCTGGGGCGCGGCCGCATCGAGTGGAAGCAGGCGGTCATCCAAATGATGCGCATCGGCGTGGAGTCCTTCCCGGTGAGCGCGATGACCAGCCTTTTCACCGGCATGGTCCTCGCCCTCCAGACGGGCTCCTCCTTCAAGAACCTCTTCAACGAGCCGCTTTTCACCGGCACCATCGTCTCCTACGCCATCGTCAAGGAGCTCGGCCCGGTGATGACCGCGCTCGTCGTATCGGGACGGGCCGGGGCGGCGGTGGCGGCCGAGCTCGGCACGATGAAGGTGACCGAGCAGCTCGACGCACTCTCCACCTTGGGGACCGATCCCGTGCGCTACCTCGTCATCCCCCGGGTGATCGCGTTCTTCGTCATGCTCCCGCTCCTCACCGTGTTCTCCAACTTCGCCGGCGTCATCGGCGGCTGCATCGTCTCCTACCTCAAGCTCGGCATCCCCACCAAGGTCTACTGGGACGACGTCTTCAACCACATGGACAACATGCAGCTCAAGCACGGCATGTACAAGACCTTCGTCTTCGCGATCTGCATCGCCTTCATCTGCTGCTACAAGGGGATCAACACGAAAGGCGGCGCGGAGGGCGTAGGACGCGCGACCACGTCGGCGGTGGTGGCGAGCATGACCGCGGTTCTGATCATCGACTACTTCCTCACCGCCATCCTGGTCGCCGTGGGCATCACGTGATCGAAGCCAAGGGAGCGCGCAAGAGCTTCGGCTCCCGCGAGATCCTGCGCGGCATCGATATCACCGTCCAGGACGGAGAGACGCTGGTCATCATCGGCGGCTCGGGCACCGGCAAGAGCACTTTCCTCAAATGCTGCGTCGGCCTCACCAAGCTCGACGGCGGCTCCATCTCCGTCGACGGCGTGGATGTGACCCGGCTCGAGGGCGACGCGGAGGTCGCGGCCTACCGCCGCAAGATCGGCTACCTCTTCCAGGAGGCGGCGCTCTTCGACTCGCTCTCGGTCTGGGAGAACGTGACTTTCGGCCTGCGCTACCTGACGGACATCCCCGAGTCGAAGTACCGCCAGATCGCCAAGGAAAAGCTCGCCTTGGTCGGCCTCAAGGACATCGAGGACCACCGGCCCGCGGAGCTCTCCGGCGGCATGAAGAAGCGCGTCGGCTTGGCGCGGGCGATCGCGGCGGAGCCCAAGTACATTCTCTACGACGAGCCCACCACCGGCCTCGACCCGATCATGTCCGACGTGATCGACGACCTCATCATCTCCCTCAAGAAGGACATCGGCGTCACCTCGATCGCGGTGAGCCACGACATGAAGGCGGCCTACAAGATCGCCGACCGGATCGCGATGCTCCACGAGGGTCACTTCCTGCAGATCGGCACGCCCAAGGAGATCCAGAGCACGAAGGATCCGGCCGTGCGCCAATTCATCGAGGGCCGCAGCGAGGGGCCCATCAAGATGAAGATCAAGGCGTACGATTAGGGCGGCCGTGCGCAGGACGGCGCTCGCCGGCGCGTTCTTCGTCGCGGCCGCCGCTTTCCTGCATCGCGAGATCCTCGCCGCGCCCTCCGCTCGCCTCATCGGCGGCTACCAGGCCGGCGCCATCTTCGCCTGGACCTTTTGGTGGTGGCGGCACGCGCTGGAGAACGGCCTGCCCCTCTTCAGGACTTCGCTGCTGATGTACCCGTCCGGCGCGCCTCTGTTCTCGATGTCTCCCGTCAACGACGCCGCGGGCTTGCTGCTGCGGCTCGTCCTCTCGCCGACCGCCGTCGTCAACGCGCTGATGGTCGCCCACTACGCGCTCGCGGGCACCGCGGCATTCGTGCTGTTCGACGCTCTCGCGGCGGACGCCGCGGCGGCGCTGTGCGGGGCGTTTGCGTTCGCCTTCAGCTATTATTCCCTGGTCCAGCACGTGTTGGGCCAGCTCAACGAGGCCGCGATCTTCGCGGCGCCCCTGTTCGCCCTCGCTCTGGAGCGGCTTAGAGCCCGCCCTACGCGGTCGGCCGCGCTCGCGGCCGGCGCCGCGTTTCTCGCGCTTCTCCTCAGCGGGCCGTATGCGGGCCTTTATTTCGGTGGCTTGCTTCTTTCACTCAGGGCCGTCTTCGGCCTGGATCGCCGCGTCTGGCGGCGTCTCGCCGGCCCGATCGCGGCGGCAGCGGTCCTCGCCGGGGCGGCGTATTGGCCGATGCTCCGCCGCATGGGCGAATGGGCGGGCGGGGCCCGGGTCTACTCGACGGCCCTCGCCTCGTTCTGGACTCAGCCCTATTGGAACGAGCGCGCGCTGCTGCGTCCCGCCTGGCCGGCCGCGAGCGCCAATCCCGAGGAAGTCATGGGCTATCTCGGGCTGCTCCCGCTCTTCCTCGTCGCCTATACCCTCGCGGACCGGCGCCTGAGGTCCAACGAGGCCGTGCGCTTTTGGTGGGCCGTGCTGGCGTCGTCGGCCGTCCTGACTCTCGGGCCGTGGTTGAGCGTGGAGCCGGGAAGGGCGCTGCCGGTGCCGCTGCCCTATCTTCTGGCGCGAGTCGTCCCGGGGCTCGGCGCCTTTCGCACCGCCAGCCGGTTTATGATGACCGCCGCGCTCGCTTCCGGCGCCCTCGCGGCTCTCGCGCTCGCGCGTCTTCTCGCGCGCCGCCCCGCGTGGCTGCGCTGGTCGTGCGCCTGCGCCTTCGTCGGCTTTTGGTGCTGGGACTTCGACGTCGCCAAGGCGACGCGCCAGGCGGCTCCGGCGGTCCCGTCCGCGGTCTACCGGCGCCTCCGGGAGGAGCGGGATTCCTTCGCGGTGCTCGAGCTGCCGGCGGGCTACGACCGTCACGGGGACCTCTTTTACTTCGCCCAGCGCTACATGCTGTATCAGACCTTCCATGGGCATCCGATGGTGCTCGGCACCGTCGGCCGCTATCTCCCGGAGGGTCTCGAGTTCACCGAGCGCACGCCGTGGGTGCGGGAGGCGGTGCACCCTTGGCTGCTGCCCGACGAGCCGGATCGCGTCTTGGCCGCGCGCGGAGCCGCCTTGCTTCGCGGCGAGGGGATCAAGTACGTCGTCTACCACGAGGAGCTCCAGGTCTTCGACGCGGCGACGCGGGCGCGGCTCCTGCGCTGGGTCGAGACCACCTTGGGGCCGCCGCTCCTCGTGGACGGCGGCGAGCGGCTCTACCGGGCGGGGCCGGCGTGAGAGCGGCCGCGCGCCAGGTTCGACCAGGCGCAAGCCCGGCGCTTGCTAGGCGCAAAGGGGGCAAGAGGACACTAGCGCTCTGTCATGAAAGTTCATTATAATCTTAAACAATTTACCGTTCGCCTCGGCGGGCGGGACCCTCTTTAGCGCGTGTCCACGGAAGCGAAAGTCGGCGGCTTCGTGTTGGCGGGCCTTGCGTTCCTGGGCCTGGCCGTCTTCCTCTTGGGCGACTTCACCTTCGAGCGCCGCTATCCCATTTACGTCACCTTCGGCGACACGGGCGGCCTCTCCGAAAAGGCACCGGTCAAGCTCTCCGGCGTCGAGATCGGCAAGGTGAAGGCGATCCGCCTCGAGGGCCGCAAGGCCAAGGCCGAGCTCTCGGTGCGCTCCGGCGTCGACATCTACCGCGACTCGGCCTTCTCCATCGGCTCGACCGGCATCATCGGCTCGAAGTTCCTCCAGATCGACGAGGGCGACCCGGCCTCCGGCGTGCTGGCGCCGGGCTCCACCGTCCAGGGCATCGACCCGGTGTCCATCGAGAAGGCGCTCACCAAGGCGCTGGCGAGCCTGCAGGACCTCCTCGGCGGCTTCAACGGCGAGAAAGGCAAGCAGGGCCTGCTCGCCCGCAACCTCAACGACACGGTCTCGAACGTGCGCAACCTGACCGCGAACCTCGATGAGATGTTCGCCGACACCAAGCCGCACCTGACCAAGGCGTTGGCGCGCATGGACAGCATCACCGAGAAGCTCGACACGCTGATGGCGCGGGCCGACGAGATGATGGCCGCGATCAACTCCAGCAAGGGCCCGGTCGGCGCGATGCTGCACGACGAGCAGATGAAGGCGGACGTGAAGCAGACGGTCTCCAGCCTCAAGGAGACCGCGGGCCAGGTGAAGGACATCCTCGGCCGGGTCAATCAGTTCCGCGTGTTCTGGAACTACGACTGGCGCTACGAGAACGCCATCAGCCGCTCGCGCGGCGACGTGGGCGTGAAGATCATGCCCCGCGAGGACCGCTACTACTACCTGGGCGGCGCGAACCTGGGCAACGACTCCGACGCCACGCCCTCCCGCGACTACCAGCGCAAGAACAAGATCGACGGCCTGCTGGGCTTCGTCTACGGGCCGATGGATCTGGGCGTCGGCGTCATCCGCTCGGGCGGCGGCGCGCGCTTGACCTACACCCCCTTCAAGGACGACCCGCTCTGGGGCCGCTTCAGCGTCATGGGCCAGGCCTACGACTTCGGCCGCGACCGCACCTTCAACAGCCACCACTTCACGCATCCCGAGTACGACGTAGGCGTCATGGCGCGCATCACCCGCCTCATCGGAGTCGGCGCGCGCGTCGAGGATCTCCAGGAGATCGCCCGCTATCAGAGCTGGATCAACGTCAGCTTCGAGGACAAGGATATCGCCTACCTCTTCGGCTTGACCACGTTCGGCCTGGCGGGGTCGAAGGGTCGAACCAAGAGCAAGTAGCGAGGAAGAATGCCGCGGCTCAAGGCCGTCTACCGCTGCCAGGAGTGCGGGCACGAATCGCCCAAGTGGGCGGGCCAGTGCGCGGGCTGCGGCGGCTGGAACTCGATGGAGGAGGAGGCGGTGGAAGTCCGCTCGGCTTCCGCGGCTCCTGCGGGCCGCGCGGCTCCCCGGCCGCTCACCGATTTCAGCTCGCCCGCCCGAAGCCTTTCCGCGGTCGAGGCGGCCGAGGAGCGCCGCGCGCCGACCGGAGTGCCGGAGCTCGACCGTATCCTGGGCGGGGGCGTGGTCCCGGGGCAGGTGATCCTCCTCTGCGGCGCGCCCGGCATCGGCAAGTCCACCTTGATGCTCCAGGCGGCCGCGCGGCTGGCCGCCCGGGGCAAGGTCCTCTACGTGACCGGCGAGGAGAGCCCCTCCCAAGTCTCGGGCCGCGCGCGGCGGCTCAAGGCCGCCGTCGACGGCATCGTCCTTCTCGCCGAGACCGACCTCTCCAAGATCGTCGCGGGGATCGAGGAGGCGTCGCCCTCCGCCGTCGTGCTCGACTCCATCCAGACCGTGTACCACCCGGACATGTCGGGAAGTCCGGGTTCGGTCGGTCAGGTCCGCGAGTGCGCGGCGGAGCTGCTGCGCGCGGCCA
>DATLOS010000382.1:0-3088 GCA_035536155.1 Elusimicrobiota bacterium | reverse complement strand
GTCGTAGAGGTACTGCTTGATCCGGAGGACGCGCCCGCCTCCCGAGAGGATCTGGCGATGGGAGGTTGTCCGGGCCCCGCACCAGCCCCAGGGCTTTCCGCCGTAGAGCGCGGGCTTCTCGCGAAAGGGCGGGCCCTCGGGCCGGATCTCGGCCGGCAGGGCGCGCAGGCCCCGGGGCAGGCGGGCGGGAAGCTCGAGGAGGGCGAAGTTGAGCCCCGCCGGGCTCACGCGGTGGTCGCGTCCGCGGCGACGCCGGGCTCGAGGTCCGCGGGCGGGCCGTCGTCGCCCTTCTCCAGATAGTCGTGGACCGTGTAGCGCATCGCGCAGAAGACGAAGATCACCGTGACCGCGGCCATCAGGGCGGTGAAGAAGAGGTAGTAGGCGACGCTCTCCACCGGGAAGAGGCTGATCTTGTCGACCCAGGCGGTGAGGAAGTTCCCCGCGAATATGGTCAGGAGCCAGAGGCTCATGATCGTGCTCTTCATCGAGCGCGGCGCCTGGGTGTAGGCGAACTCGAGGCCGGTGATGGAGAGCATGACCTCGGAGACGGTGATGACCGTGTACTGGACGAACTGCCAGGAGACGGAGAGCTTCACGCCGCGGTTGAGGAGGAGCTGCACCGCCGCCGCGCAGAGGAAGGCCACCGCCGTCAGCGCCATGCCCCCGCCGATGCGGCGAAGCGGGGTGAGCTTGATCCCGGTGAGCCTCTCGAAGCCGGGGTAGAGGTACATGCTGCACGCCGGGATGAGGAGCATGACCAGGATGGGGTTGATGGCCGAGATCTGCGCGGCCTCCACGGGGAAGCCGAAGATGCGCAGGTCCATCATCTTGGCCTGGATCACCCAGCTCGAGCCGTACTGGTCCCAGAGGGACCAGAAGATGGAGACGGTGGAGAAGAGCTTGAGAAGGCCCCACACCGCCTGGGCGCCCTCGACCTCCTCGGCCGAGTACTTGGCCCGGGCCGGGGACATGAGCTCCTCGCCGGGCTTGCGCTCGGCGCGGTGCGACACGGCGTAGGCCAGCACCGTCAGGAAGCCCGCCTTGCCGTCGCCGCCGGTCGGAGGCACGTTCACGTACTGGGCGCGGCCGATCCAAAGGATCAAGGTCGCGATGCCCATAAGGATGCCGGGCAGGCCGAAGGCCCAGGAGGGGCCGAACTTGGGCAGCATCCACGGGATGAGGAGCGTGGAGAAGAAGGAGCCGAAGTTCACGGAGAAGTAGAACAGGTCGAAGACCTTGGAGACCAGGCTCTTGTTCTCGGCGGTGAACTGGTCGCCCACGAAGGCCGAGACGCAGGGCTTGATGCCGCCCGAGCCCAGCGAGATCAGGAGGAGGCCCCAGTACATTCCCCCCTTGCCGTCGAAGGCGGCCAAAGTCGCGTGGCCCAGGCAGTAGCCCATGGAGAGGATCATGATGGTGCGGTACTTGCCCCACCAGCGGTCGGAGATCCAGGCGCCGAGGACGGGAAAGAGGTAGCAGGCGCTGACGAAGAAGTGGTAGAGCGAGGTGGCGTCCGAGGAGGCCATCTTCAAGTACTCGGTCATGTAGACCACGAGGATGGCGCGCATGCCGTAGTAGCTGAAGCGCTCGCAGGCCTCGTTGCCGATGATGTACTTGATCTGGGGCGGAAACTTCTTGGGCGTTTCGGTGGTCATCGCCCTTGATTATACCCCAACGGCCCGACGGAAAAGCGGGCCTTCCGGCCCTTAAGCCGCGGGCCAGTGGGCGGGGTTGCGGCGGCGGTCGTCGTCGCGCATGCGCCGCAGCTCGGCGCGGGAGATCTGGTCGGGCGGGTCGGGGGCGCCGCGGTTCTCCCCGTCCTCGGTGCGGCCGCGGGCCAGGCCCGCCAAGGTCCGTTGAAGACCGGCCATCTCCGTCTCCACGTCGTTGAAGAAGGGGTCTCCGGCCTGGACCGCCAGCCGCGCCGCCTCGCGCCGGCCGTCCCGGGAGGAGAAGCGGGTCACCAGCGCGTTGAGGCTCGTCTCCATCTGGTCCCACTCCGCGATCCAGGTCGGGATGGTTTGCAGGCGGTTCTCGGTCTCCTGGCTGACCACGGAGAAGCGGCGCGCGGGCACGTTGTGCTGGGCGCCGGTGAAGTGCGCGATGGCGGCCTGGTCGGCCTGGAGGGCGGTCCGCCACGCCTCGTAGCTCCGCTTCTTCTCCTGGATGACGGCGATGCGGCGGCGGTAGACCGGGACGGGGTCGCCCATGTCCGCGGCCTGCAGGGTCCCCGCGTAGTATTCGCTGCCGGTCTCGATGGAGCGGTAGTACTCGTTGGGATCGCGCAGATAGCTCCACATGTAGCCGTCGTCGAGCCGGCCGCCCAGCTCGCCGCGCACCACCCAGCCCACCAGGCGCGCGTTGGTCTCGTCGTTGATGTAGCGGCCCCAGGCCTCGGAGACGTTCTTCTCCTTGGCCTGCGCGCCGCGCAGGCCGTGGCCCAGAAGCTCGTGGGCCATGGTGCCGGCCGCGTGCTCGTGGCTCGGGTCGGTCGTGAGGAAGTGGCGGTTGAGGGCGACCTCCATGGGCTCGCGGGTGGTATAGGTGTAGCCGCGGGTCCCGGTGAAGGAGCGGCGTCCGTTCTCCTCCTGGACGACCGAGCCCGCCATGTCCTCGAGGCGGAAGGTCACCGTCTCCCCCCGCCGCACGAACTCGCGCGCGTAGCGCCGGGCGGTGGGGCTCTCCAGCATCTTGGTGGCGATGGCGACCAAGGCTCGCCCGTCCTCCTCGCTTCCCGTATAGCGCATGAGGGCGATGAAGTCGGTCCGCAGCTGGGCGTCGGGGTCGGACGGCGCCGCGGCGAGGCCCGCGCCTCCCGCTCTCGGCGCGCCGCGCCCGGGCACGGCCACGGCGGGCGTCTCGGGCGCGGCCTCCTCCCGCGGCCCGCGCGGTCGGCGGGCGATCCAAGCGGAGAGGTCGCGGCGGTCGCGCTCGCTCAGGAGCGGGCCGCGCCGCCAGAAGAGGTGCTGGGCGAGGAGGTAGTCGGGGCGGCTCAGCGGCGCCGTGGCCCGCTCGCGCAGGGCGGAGACGGAGGCGGCGCTCTGGGCCGAGAGCAAGGCGAGGAACTGCTCTCCGTCCAGGAGGTGCG
>DATLOS010000381.1:0-6966 GCA_035536155.1 Elusimicrobiota bacterium | reverse complement strand
TCGATCGACGACGCGACCAAGAAGGCCGTCAACGCCAAGCTCGTCCTGCGCGCCCTCTGGTGGTTCCGCTGGGGCGCCATGATCACCTTCCTGGCCGGCCTGGTGCTCTTCACCATCAACTACATGTATATCCCGGGCATGGGCTTCGGGCCGAGCGCGCTGTTCGTCGACGGCTCCGGCCTGACCCAGCGCGCGGTGTGGATCCTGATGGGCATGCTCTTCGGCACCATCATGTGGTTCAACGTCTGGTTCATCATCTGGCCGACCAACAAGGCGATCTTCGCCGGCCAGGTCGCGGCGGACCAGCTTCCCGCGGCGCGGGCAAAGGCGGCGCTCTTCTCCCGGATCAACACTTACCTGTCGGGTCCGATGCTCTACGGCATGCTCGGCGCCCAGCACTACACCCAGATCAACTTCGTCACGGTCGTGATCTTCGTGGCGCTCGGCCTCTGGCCGATCTGGCACATGTACGGGATCTCGAAGAAGGTGGGGCTGCAGGCCGCTTAAGCCGCCGGCCGCGAGTTCGTGCGAGGGACTGTTGGCGACAACAGTCCCTCGCTTTTTCTTTCAGGCGTCGAGTTCGCGGACGAGCTCGGGTAGATCGGGTCCGATCTCCACCGCGAGGGAAGGCCGCTTCAAGATGTCGGCTAGGGCGGGGGGAACGTCGAGCGTCTTCCCGATCAGCGGCTCGACCACCGTCTCGAACTTGGCGGGATGCGCGGTGGCGACGACGATCCAGTCCTGACCGGGGAGGCTCCGGCGCATGAAGGCGGCCGCGGCGGAGTGCGGGCACCAGGCGCGGCCGAGCTCCTTGAATCCGCGGCGGATCTCGTCTTGGATCTGCTCGTCCGAGACCGAGAGAGCGCGGGTCGTTTGGCGAAGGCGCTCGAGCTCGGGGCAGAGGTCGATCAGGCGCTCCAGGTTGCTCGGCAGGCCCACGTCCATGGCGTTGGCGATCGTCGGGATGGTCGGGCGCGCCGCGCGCGCTCCCGATTCCAGATAATCGGAGACGGCGCGGTTCGCGTTCGTGGCGAGGGCGATCTCGTCGATGGGAAATCCCAGCTCCCGCGCCCAGAAGCCGGCGACGGCGTTGCCGAGATTCCCGGTCGGGACGACGAAGCCGGCCCGCTTGCCCGAGCGCCGGTAGTGCGCGAGGCTGGCCGCCGCGTAGTAGGACATCTGCGGCAGGAGGCGGCCGACGCTGATGCTGTTGGCCGCCACGAGGCCGCACCGCTTCGCGAGCGCCGCGTCGGCGAAGGCCTCCTTCACCAGCCGCTGGCAATCGTCGAAGCTCCCGCGCACGGACAGCGCGCGCACGTTTTCGCCCCAGGCCGCGAGCTGCTTCTCCTGGCGCGGCGAGACCCGGCCCTTGGGGTAGACGATCACCACGCGAAAATTCGGGCGGCCGTGGAAGGCGGCGGCCACGGCGCCGCCGGTGTCGCCCGAGGTCGCGACGAGGACCGTGCGCCCTCCGCCGAGCCGCGTCAGGCAGGCGGCGAGGAAGCGCGCGCCGAAGTCCTTGAAGGCCGCGGTCGGCCCGTGGAAGAGCTCGAGGACCTTCGTCCCGGCTCCGGCGGGGAGCAGCGGGGCCGGGAAAGCGAAGGCCTCCTCGACGATGGCCGCGAGCTCCTTCTCGAGGGGGTCGCCGGCGAAAAAGGGCGCCAGGCAGGCGCGCGCGGCCGCGGGCAGATCGTCGCCCTTCAGCTTGTCCCAGGCGGCGAGGGGAAACGTCTCCGGGACGTAGAGCCCGCCGTCCGGGGCGAGGCTTTGCGAGAGAGCTTGGGAGAACGCGAGCGGCGGCGCGCCGCGCCGCGTGCTGCGAAACTTCACAGGACGCGGGCCCCGGCCGCGCTCACCGGGCTCGTCCAGCCCTCGCTGTCGAGGCCGGCCGCCGAGAAAGCCGCGCGCGTCGCTCGCAGGACCTTGGCGGCCCGGGCCTTGCCGCGGACCCACGCGAAGACGCTGGGCCCCGACCCGGAGATCGAGAAGCCCGCCGCGCCGGCGGCGAGAGCCGCGCGCTTGGCGGCGGCGAATCCGCGGATCTTGGGCGCGCGCTGGGGCTCGATGAGCACGTCCTCGAGCGAGGCGCCGATCCGGTCCCAGCTCTTGTCGTAGAGCCCGGAGAGGAAGCCCGCGAGGCGGCTCTGCTGGCGCACGTGGTCGCGGAGCTTCACCGTCGGCTTGAGGATGCGCCGCATGTCGCGGGTGGCGAGCTCGAGATGGGGATGGACCAGGACGCAGACCAGGTCGCGCGGGTACGGGAGCCGCACGACCTCGCCGCCTTCCTCGCAGGGCGCCAGCGTCAGGCCGCCGTAGAGGCAGGGGGCCACGTTGTCGGCGTGCATGGAGCCGCTCGCCGCGCTCTCGCCCAGGAGGGCGTAGCGCAGGAGCTGGTCCTTGGAGAGCGGGCGGGGGAGCAACGCGTTGGCCGCGACCGCCGCGGCGACGCTCGAGGCCGCCGACCCGCCCATGCCCGAGCCCAAGGGGATGCCCTTCTCGATCCGGAGGCGGAAGCCGCGCTTCAGCCGGAGCTCGCGGATCATCGCGAAGAGCCCGACCGCCGCCGTGTTCTTTCGGGGATCTCGCGGGATGCGCGCGAGGGCCGCGTCGGCGACGCCGAGAGCGCGGGGCGCGCGGAGCACGTCCGAGACCTCCACGACGGGCCGCTCGAGGAGCGTCGCGCGCACGCGATCCCCGGCGCCCTCCAAGGCGCAGCCCAGGAGATCGAAGCCCACGGCGACGTTGCCGATCGTGGCCGGGGCGAAGGCGAGGGCGGACCTCACAGGGGCGCCCCGAGGTAGGCCGCGAGCCGCAGGACGTCCGCGAACACGCCGGCCGCCGTGACCTCCGGGCCCGCGCCGGGGCCGCGCACCACGAGGGGCTGGTCCTTGTAGCGCGCGGTCGTGAAGGCGACGATGTTGTCGCCTCCGCGCACGCCGGCGAACGGGTGCTCGGCCGGATAGGCGCGCACGGCGACGCGGCAGCCCTCGGGGGAGACCGAGCCGACGTAGCGCAGGACCTCGCCGCGGGCGGCGGCATCCTTCAGCCGCGCCGCCATGGCGCCGTCGTGCGAGGGCAGCTTCTCGAGGAAATGGTCGACGGTTCCCGAGCGCAGCGCCGGAGGGACCAGGCTCTCGATCTCGACGTCCGCCAGCTCCACTTCGAGCCCGGCCTCGCGGGCCAGGATCACGAGCTTGCGCGCCACGTCCGTGCCGGAGAGGTCGTCGCGCGGGTCCGGCTCGGTGTAGCCGCGCCGCCGCGCCTCGCCCACGGCCTCGGAGAAGCGCGCGCCTTTCTCGCCCAGAGCGCTGAACAGGAAGGACAGCGTCCCCGAAAGGATGCCCTCGATCTTGAGGATCCGGTCGCCGGTCTGGACCAGGTCGCGCAGCGTGTTGATCACCGGCAGGCCCGCGCCCACCGTCGTCTCATAGAGGTAGTGGCGATTGGCCGCGCGGGCGGCGCGGCGGAGCTCGCGGTAGTAGGCCATCGTCCCGCTGTTGGCCTTCTTGTTGGGAGTGATCACGTGAAAGCCGCGCCCCAGCCACTCGGCGTAGCGCGCGGCCAGCGCGGGGTCCGAGGTGCAGTCGATCAAGACGGCGTGGGGCAGGTGCTCCGCGCGGACGTGGTCGAGAAACGCGCCCAGGTCGCGGGCGCGGCCGCGCTCCAGAGCGCCCTTCCAGTCGCCCAGCTCCACGGCCTTGTCGGCGAGGAGCATGCGCTTCGAGTCGGCGACGGCGCGAACCCGCAGGTCGAGCCGGAACTCGCGGCGAAGGCGCTCGGTCTCCTGCTCGAGCTGGGCGAGCAAGGTCCGGCCGATGAGGCCGGGCCCGATGAGCCCGATGGAAAGGGTCTGGGGCGAGAGGAAGAAGGCGGCGTGCGCGGCGCGCAGGGCGCGGCCGGCGTCGGCGGCGGCGACGACGGCGGAGATGTTGCGCTCCGAGGAGCCCTGGGCGATGGCGCGGACGTTGACGCCGGCCTTGGCCAGCGCGCTGAAGAAGCGGGCCGCGACGCCGGGCGTCTTGGCCATCCCGTCGCCCACCGCCGCGAGGATGGAGCAGTCCTTCTCGACGACGATCCGCTGTATCTGCCCGTGATGGAGCTCGGCGAAGAAGGCGCGGCGCACCGCCGCCTCGGCGGTCTTCGCCTGGGCGGCGGGAATGGCGAAGCAGATCGACTGCTCGGAGCTGGCCTGCGAGATCAAGGTCACGGAGACGCCGACCTCGCGCAGGGCGCCGAAAAGCCGCTGGGCCACGCCCGGGACGCCGATCATCCCGGTGCCCTCCACGCTCACGAGGGCCATGCGGTCCGCGGTGGAGAAGCCTTTCACCGGGTGGTCCGCGGCGGCCTTGGCGCGCTCGCGGATCCAGGTGCCTTCCGCCTTGGGGTTGAAGGTGTTGCGGATGCGGATCGGGATCTTCGCCCGGATGGCCGGCTCCATGGTGTGGGGGTGGACCACCTTGGCGCCGAAATAGGCGAGCTCGGCCGCCTCGCGGTAGCTCATCTCCGACAGGACCACCGCCTCGGGCACGAGCCGCGGGTCGGCGGAGAGGACTCCGTCCACGTCGGTCCAGATGCTGATCTCCGAGGCGCCGAGGAGGGCGCCGAAGATGGAGCCGGAGTGGTCGCTGCCGTTGCGCTTGAGCGTGGTCGGGACGCCCTCCGGCGTGGAGGCGATGAAGCCGGTGATCACGAGGAGATCCGTCGGATTCTTCTTGAGCCAGGCCCGCAGGCGCGCGCCGGACGCCTTCCAATCCACCGCGACGCCGGTCTCGCCGGGCTCGACCACGAGGACCTTGCGGGCGTCGAGCCAGGCCGCGCGCTCGCCCCGGGAGTTGAGGTAGGCGCACAAGAGCTGGGCGCTCCAGAGCTCGCCGTGGCCGCTGACCAGCTCGACGGTGCGCTCCGCGCAGGTCCGCGTCAGCCAGACGCCGCGCAGGACCTCGGCGAGGCTCCGGAAGTCGGCCTGGATGCGCTTGGCGAGGGGAGCGAGGGCCGTCTCGGGCAGGAGCTCGGCCGCGGTTTGTAGATGGCGCTCCTCGATCGCGCGGAGCTTGGCCTTATAGCCGGCGCGGCGCTTGGCCGCCAGCTCGGCCGCCTCGATGAGCGCGTCGGTGACCTTGCTCATCGCCGAGACGACCACGGCCTTGCGGGCCCCGGGCAGGTCCCCGACGATGGCCGCGACCCCGCGGTAGCGCTCCGCCCCGGCCACGCTCGTGCCGCCGAACTTGTGCGCCACCCAGCCTTTCACCCGCCGAGTTTAGCAAACACGCCGGACCGGCGCCCAAGTTTACCGATTATTTACTTTCTCGCCGACGGGGCGTAACCGGCGGCTCCTATAATATCGATCGAAGGGCCTATGAAAAATCTGGGCCGAATGCCCAGAATGTCGGGACAAGCGGCCCTGCCGAACAGCGCCCGTGTCCGCCACCATAATTAAAGGAAGGCCGAAAGGCCTCGAGGCGATGAGCAAAGAGACCGATCGAGGATTGCTCCGGGAGCTCCCGTTTTGGACGGCCGCGCTCGTCCTGCACGCGGTGCTTCTTTTGGCCAATCCGGCGATGGAGTGGGGCGGAGCGGTCGCCGTCGCGGCGATAGCCGCGGGCCCGTCCCTTCCGATCGAGCTGGTCGCCGCCCCGCCGCCCGCGCCTTCTTTGGCCCCGGCGCCGCCCGTCGAGGGCGACCAGCTCAAGGTCCCGGGCGTCGGCCCCGGAGCCTATGAGCGTCCCCGCGAGAAGGAGGGCAGCCCCGAGGGCTCGAAGTCTCCAGCCCGGACCCAGCGCCGGCGCCTGAGCCCGGCCAAGCGCGCCGAGCTGGCGCGCAAGGCCGCCGCCCGCCGCGAGCGCCGTCTCGAGGCCCGCCGCCGGGCGCACGAGAAGGCCGTCGAGCGGGCCGCGGCCGACGCCCAGCGCCGCGAGGAGGCCCGCGCGGAGGCCGAGGCGGAGCGCGCGCGCAAGCTCGAGCTGGCCCGGGAGCTCGCCGAGCGCAAGGCGGCCCAGAAGGCGGCGAAGGCGCGCAACCGGGCGGCGATCGAGGAGCAGCTCGCGTCCCTTCCCAATCCCGACGAGACCCTTTCCGATGCGCCTGCCGCCCTTCCCGCCGCCGGCCCCGCGCGCGGCCGGCGCGGGAGCGGCTCGGGAACCGTGGACCGCGCCGGCGCCCTCTCGGCGGAGAGCAACCTCGACGATCCGGCTTTCGACGCCGCGGGCAAGGAGGGCACCGACTCCGAGAACGCGCGGCCCGCGGGCGGCGACGTCTCGCAGGAGGGCGCGGGCGGCGGCGTGGGCTGGAGCATCGATGGGCCGGTGGGCAACCGGCGCCTGCTCGGCCGCAAGCTCCCGGGCTGCCCCTCCTGGGTGGCGGACCGGGCGCTGGATCTGACGGTGCAGATCCGCTTTCAAGTGCTCGAGGACGGGAGCGTCAAGAAGGGCATGGTCGTGAAGAAGACCTCGGGCTTTCCCGACCTCGACAAGGTGGCCATGGAGGCCCTGGGCCGCTGGCGCTTCGAGCGCGCGCCCAAGGGCTCGGCCGCGCCCGACACCTGGGGCGTGGTCTCCTTCCGGTTCACGGGCGGCTAGGATGAGCGCTCTTCTCGCGCTGGCCTTCCTCCTCGCGGCGGTCCCGGCCCGGGCCGACGAGCTCTCCTTGGGCGGGACGGAGGAGCTGCGGCCCATCGAGCAGGCCCCGCGCCGCCGGGTCCCGGGAGCCTCCGACCCGGAGAAGGAGCCGCCCGGCGACAACTGGAGCTCCTTCAGCATGGAAGCCACCGCCGTCTCGGGCGAGATGCACTACATGGAGCGCGACTTCTCCGGCGCCAAGGAGAAGTTCCGCGACTCGCTGAGCTCGAGCGTGCGCGTGGCCGACCCGCACAACCGCGTGGTGGCCCTCGATCTCTTCCGGACCGCGGAGCTGGCCGCGCGCGAGCGCAACTTCTCGCTGGCGCACCACAACCTCAACATCCTTCTCCAG
>DATLOS010000380.1:0-7931 GCA_035536155.1 Elusimicrobiota bacterium | reverse complement strand
AGGACGCCCGCGGCACGGTGGCGCGAATCTTGCCGGGCGAGGGCGCGCCCTTCGTGGAAGGCGCGCTCTGCCGGCGCCCGTCCCGGTAAGGGAACTTTTTCGACCCCTCGCGCGTACAGGTCGGCATGCTGGCCGAACTGCGCTCTGCCGCGGTCAACGGGATCGACGGCTTCCTGGTGGCCGTGGAGCTCGACCTGGCCAACGGCCTTCCCAGCTTCACCACCGTCGGCCTGCCGGACTCCTGCGTGCGGGAGGCCCGGGAGCGGGTGGTCGCGGCGCTGCGCAACTCGGGCTTCGATTTTCCCTGCCGGCGGGTGACGGTCAACCTCGCTCCGGGGCGGGTGCGCAAGGCCGGCACGCACTTCGACCTGCCCATCGGGCTGGGCGCGCTGGTGGCCTCCGGCCAGGTGGAGACGGCGGCCTGGTCGGCGGCCTATTGCTTCATCGGCGAGCTGGCGCTCGACGGCTCCCTGCGCCCGGTCCCCGGGGTCCTTCCCATGGCGGCGGCCGCGCGGCGGGCGGGCTTGCGGGGGATCGTCCTGCCCGCGGCGAACGCGCGCGAGGCCGGCGCCGCGGGGATCGCCGTCCATCCGGTCTCGTCGCTCAGGGAAGCCGCCGAGCTCCTCCGGCGCGAGGAGGCGCCGCCCCCCGCGGGCAGGCCCGCGGACGAGCCCGAAGCGGAGCGCGCCGGCGCGGGGGACTTGGCGGACGTCCGCGGGCAGGCCTTGGCCAAGCGCGCGGTGGAGCTGGCCGCGGCGGGCGGCCACAACCTCCTCATGATCGGGCCTCCCGGTTCGGGCAAGTCGATGCTCGCGCGCCGGCTCCCGGACCTCCTGCCCCCGCTAGACGAGGAGGAGGCTATCGAGGTGTCCAAGATCTTCTCCGTCTGCGGCCTTCTGCCCGCCGGAGCGGGGCTCCTGCGGGCGGCGCCGTTTCGCGCGCCGCACCATACCGCGACGCTGCCCTCGCTGGTGGGCGGGGGGGCGCGCTGCCGGCCGGGAGAGGTGTCGCTCGCGCACAAGGGCGTTCTCTTCCTCGATGAGCTGCCCGAGTTCTCCCGCAGGCTGCTCGAGGCTCTCCGCCAGCCCCTGGAGGAGCGGCGCGTCTGCGTGGTCCGCTCGCGGGAGTCGGTCGAATACCCGGCCGATTTCCTGCTCGTCGCGGCGATGAACCCGTGTCCGTGCGGCTTTCTCGGGCACCGTTCGCGCCCTTGCCGCTGCCCGCTGGCATCATCGAAGGCCTATCGGGCGCGCCTGTCGGGGCCGCTTCTCGACCGGCTGGACCTTCGGGTCGAGGTCGCCGCCTTGGAATTCGCCCAATGGGCCGCGCCGGCCCCGGCTCGGAGCGCGGAGGAAGGCACGAAGGCGGCCCGGGAGCGCGTCCTTGCCGCTCGGGCCCGCGCCAAGGCGCGCGGAGGCCTGAACGCGCGGCTGGGTCCGGAGGCGGTTCGCCTGCACTGCGCGATGGGGGCGGGCGTGCGCGGCCTCGCGGAGCAGGCGGCGCGCCGGTTCGCCCTCTCGGCGCGGGCCCTCGATCGCCTGCTCCGGGTGTCGCGCACCTTGGCGGATATGGCCGGGGAGGATCGGATCCGGGAGGAGCATCTGGCGGAAGCCCTGCAATTTAGATCACTGGAGGGCCCCCTTGATATTTCGAATTAAAAGATTACAATCCTTGGCGTCCCATCTCTTTCCTATTAAGGTAACCATGGTCACAACAGCGATATTGGCAGCCGCGCTCGTTTCCGGGGCGGCCGGAGCCGTCGAGGCCGTGCCGGCGGCGGCGCCCGCCGCCGCCGCACCCGGTGCCGGGCCGTCGCAGCACGAGGTCGTCCACGCGAACACGCTGTGGGACCTTTCCAAGCGCTACTGCAACGACCCTTGGCAGTGGCCCCGCATCCATGCGGCGAACCGGGGCAAGATCAAGGACCCGAATCTGATCTATCCCGGCCAGGTATTCGTCATACCCTGCGTGGGAAAGACGGTCGCGGTCTATCCGGTGACGGCCGCCGCCCCCGCCCCGGCCCAGCCCGCGGCGCCGGCCCCGGAGGAGGCGGCCCCCGAGCCGGCCCCCGAGCCCGTCCCGCGCGCGTCGGAGCCGGAGAAGCCTCCGCTCGACGACCTCTCGACGCGGCTGCCGGGCGGGATGGCGGAGCAGTACCCGTCGGTGCGGCGCCTCAAGGCGCCCGCGGGCTGGGGCGCGGACGGCAAGGTGCTCGAGCTGGGAGACCGCGAGTTCACCGCGGCGCAGGGGGACCTTGTCGCCGTGGCGATCCTCTCGGGCGCGGCCAAAGGGCGGCGCTACGCGGTGTACCGCGAGGCCGCGCCCACGGAGTCGGACGCCGACCAGAAGGCACGCTATCTGCAGAGGATCGGCACCGTGGAGATATCGCGCAAGCTCGCCATCGGCCGCTACCAGGCCCTCATCGTCAAGTCGGGGGGGACGGTCCAGGAAGGCGACCTCCTCAAGCGGGAGTGAGGGGATGGAGCTCAACATCCGCAAATGGTTCTTCTCCTGCGCCCTCGTGATCGGGGGCATGGTCCTCGTGCACGACAAGTACACGCCGCAGCGGGCGCTGGCCTTCACCCATGCCCACCGCGACCCGCGCTGGGCGCCGACGGCGGACTTCTACATCGGCATGGCGGCGTATCTTCAGGACCAGCGGCCCGAGGCGGAGGCGGCCTTCCGGCAGCTCATCGCCGACTTTCCAAAGTCGCCGTACGTCGCGGACGCGCTCTATCGCCTCGGCGACATGTACTCCGATCAGAACCGGTGGCCGGAGGCCCGGGACGCGTTCCAGCAGTACATGGACTCCTTCCCCAACGGGGACAAGATCACTTTGGTCCGCAATCGCTGGGAATACATCAAGTTCCGATGAGCGACACGCCCTTCGCCGCCTGGGTGCGGGAGCGCATGCGCGAGCGCGGACTCGGCCTGCGGGAGCTCTGCCGGGCGGCGAAGGTGGATCCCTCGTTCTTGTCCAAGGTGCTGGCGGGCAAGCGCAGCCCTCCGTGGGAGGAGGACGTCCTGCGGCGCATGGCCGGGGTCCTCGAGGTGGAGGCGCCGCGCCTCATCGTGCTGGCGGGGCGGGTCCCCTCCGAATGGGAGCGCCTGATGCGGGACGCCGAGCTGTTCCGCTCGCTCGACGGCTTCGTCCGGGGCGGCGTCCGGGCTCCCGCCCCGGCCCGCGAGGCCGCGCCGGTGCGCCGGCAGCCGGCCGCTCCCATGGGAGAGGAGCTTCTGTGAGCGCCCGCATACTGGAGCGCGGCGACGCGGCGTATCCCGACCTCTTGGCCTCGATCCACGGCGCTCCGCGCGTCCTTCACGTCTTGGGCGCCGACCCGCCGGAGCGCGCCGTCGCCGTCGTGGGCTCCCGGCGCCCCACGCCGTACGGCCGGCGCATGGCGCGGCTCCTCGGGCGCGAATGCGCCGAGGCGGGGGTGGCGCTGGTGAGCGGGCTGGCCCGCGGGGTAGACTCCGAGGCTCACTCCGCCTGCGCCGAGGCGGGGGGGCGTACCTGGGCGGTGCTGGGCTCGGGCCTGGACCGGGTCTATCCCTCCGAAAACGCGGGGCTGGCGCGCGAGATCGTCGCCGCGGGCGGGGGCCTCCTGAGCGAGTACCCGCCGGGGACGGCGCCGCTCGCGGGACACTTCCCGCGCCGCAACCGGATCATCTCCGGGCTCTGCTTCGCGGTCGTCGTGGTGGAGGGCGACCTGCGCTCGGGCAGCTTGATCACCGCGAAGGAGGCCCTCGAGCAGGGGCGGGAGGTCTTCGCCGTGCCGGGTCCGGCGGACGCGGCCTTGAGCGCCGGGCCCAACGAGCTGCTCTTCAACGGAGCGGGGCTGGCCCGCTGTCTGGCCGACGTCCTCTTCGCCTGCCCCCCGCTGGCCGCACCTGAGCAGGGCGCGGCCGCGGCGGGTTCCCCTGAGGAGCGAAAAATCTTAGAATTGCTGGGCGCCCACGAGTTGGGCGTCGATGAGCTCCTCTCCGAGACGGGGTGGGAGCCGGCCCGGCTCTTCCAGCATCTCTCGGTCCTGGAGTCCCGGGACCGCATCCGACGCATCCCAGGACAACGCTATGCCAGAGCCCAAGGCCTCTAAGAAGGAAAAGAAACCCGCCGCACCAAAACAGGGTGCGGCACCCAGTACAGGTGCCGCGGAGAAGCCGGCAACGCCGGCGAAGGCCGCGAAACCCGCGAAACCCGCGAAGAACGGCGGCGACCTGGTCATCGTCGAGTCGCCCGCCAAGCAGCGGACGATCTCGCGCTTCCTCAAGAAAGGCTACATGGTCACGAGCTCCTACGGCCATGTGCGCGACCTGCCCGAGAAGAAGCTCGGGGTCGACGAGGAGAAGGACTTCGAGCCCTCCTACGTCCTCCTGGCCCGCACCAAGAAGCTCCTGCCCGAGCTCAAGCAGATGGCGAAAAAGGCCGGGATCGTCTATCTCGCGACCGACCACGACCGCGAGGGCGAGTCCATCGCCTGGCACCTGGCGCAGATCCTCGACATCGGCGACGACAAGGTCAAGCGCATCACCTTCCACGAGATCACGCCCCAGGCGATCCGCGAGGCGCTCGAGTCGCCGCGCTCGGTCGACATGAACCTGGTGCACGCCCAGCAGGCGCGCCGGGTGATCGACCGCCTGGTCGGCTACAAGCTCTCGCCCCTCCTATGGAAGAAGATCCGCCGCGGCCTATCGGCGGGCCGGGTGCAGTCGGTGGCCGTCCGCCTGCTCGTCGAGCGGGACCGGGAGATCAAGGCCTTCCAGTCCGAGCCCTACTGGACCCTGACCGCCGTCTTCGAGAAGGCCGGGACCCCGCCCGCGTTCGAGGCCCGGCTCACGCAGTGGAAGGGCCAGAAAGTCGAGACCACGCGGACCTTCCAGCTCTTCTCGGAGGAGTACCGGATCAAGGCCACGTGCTTCAAGGGCCAGGCCGAGGCCGACGCCGCCGCCGGGGCCATGAAGGCGGGCCCCTTCGAGGTGGTCTCGGTCGAGCGCAAGGAGGCCCGCCGCCGCCCCGCGCCGCCCTTCATCACCAGCACGCTCCAGCAGGCCGCCTCCCAGAAGCTCGGTTTCGCGGCCGAGCGCACCATGCGCGTGGCGCAGAGCCTCTACGAAGGCGTCGACGTCGGCGCCGAGGAGCCGGCCGGTCTCATCACCTACATGAGGACCGACTCCGTCGCGGTGGCCGCGGTCGCGCAGCAGGAGGCCAAGGAGTTCCTCCTCGAGACCTACGGCAAGGAATTTGTGCCGGCGACGGCGCCGGTCTACGCCAGCAAGGTCAAGGGCGCCCAGGAGGCGCACGAGGCCATCCGCCCGACCAGCGTGCGCCGCACGCCGGACTCCCTCCAGCAGTACCTCAACCCGGAGCAGCTCAAGCTCTACACCTTGGTCTGGCGGCGCTTCTTGGCCAGCCAGATGACCGAGGCCGTCTTCGACACCGTCGCGGCCGACGTCAAGAGCGGGGAGGCGCTGTTCCACGCCACCGGCCGGACGCTCAAGTTCAAGGGTTTTTTGGCCGTCCTCAAGGAGGAGCGCGGCGAGGAGGCGGAGGACGGCAAGGAGGACTCCGAGGAGGACGCGCGCCTGCCCGATCTCTCCGTGGGCGACCGCCTCAAGCTCGACGAGCTCAAGCAGGAGGAGCACAAGACCAGCCCGCCCCCGTACTACAACGAGGCCAGCCTCATCCGCGCGCTCGAGCGCCACGGCATCGGCCGCCCCTCGACCTACGCGCCGACGATCAAGACCATCGTCGACCGCGGCTACGTGCGCCGCGGCATCCGCGACCGGCGCCTCACGCCGAGCGAGCTGGGCATCCTGGTCGTGGAGAAGCTCAACAAGCACTTCCCCGAGCAGGTGAGCCTGAGCTACACGGCGCAGGTGGAAGAGCACTTGGACGACCTGGCCGAGGGCAAGGACCGCTGGCAGTCGGTGGTGCGATCCTTCTACGACCCCTTCGCCAAGGCGCTCGCGACGGCGGTGGACACGATGGAGGACTCGCGCGTCGAGCCGCAACAGACCGACGAGCCCTGCCCGGTCTGCGGCCAGAAGATGCTGATCCGGGAGAGCCGCTTCGGCAAGTACCTCTCCTGCTCGCAGTTCCCCAAGTGCAAGGGCAAGATCCAGCTCGACGCCGAGGGCCAGAAGGTCGTCCCGCAGATGACCGAGGAGAAGTGCGAGCTCTGCGCCAAGCCGATGGTGATCCGCACCGGGCGCAAAGGGCGCTTCCTCGCCTGCTCGGGCTATCCCGCCTGCAAGAACACCTACTCGCTCGACGCCGAGGGCAAGAAGATCGAGGGCTCGCGCCCGCTGATCACCAGCCGCAAGTGCAACAAGTGCGGCAGCGCCTTCTGGATGCGCCTGGGCAAGCGCGGCTACTTCTTGGCCTGCTCGGGGTTCCCGCGCTGCCGCAACCTCAAGCCGCTCTCCAAGGAGGACGCGGAGGCGCTCAAGGCGGAAGGCGACGCCGGGCGCGCCGCCGCGGCCAAGCCTCCGGCGCCGTGAGGCTCTGGATACAGCGCTTCCTCGCGTCCCTGCGGGCCCAACGGAACTTCTCCCCGCACACGCTGCGGGCCTACGAGGGCGATCTGCGCGAGTTCGAGGCGTTCTGGGAGTCCTCCGCCGGCGGCGAGCCCGGCGCTCTCTCCCGGACCCACGCGCGCGCCTATCTCGCCCGCCTGCAGAGCCGTTCGCTGGGGCGGGCGAGCGTCCTGCGCAAGATCTCGGCCCTGCGCTCCTTCGTCGCCTGGCTTCAGGACGAGGGCGCCTTGGCCCGCGACCCGTTCCTGAACGTCCCCCTGCCCAAGAAGGAGTCGCGTCTGCCGCGCTTTCTCACCGGGGCCGAGGCCGACCAGCTCCTCGAGGAGGGCGCGCGCGGCCCGGAATGGACCGCCTTGCGCGACAAGGCCATCCTCGAGCTCCTCTACTCCAGCGGCCTGCGGCGCTCGGAGCTCGCGCGGCTGGGCGTGGCCGACCTCGACTTCGTGGGCGGGGTGGTGCGCGTGTTCGGAAAGGGCAGCCGCGAGCGGGTCGTGCCCGTGGGCCGGCCCGCGCTCGAGGCGCTTCGCGCCTACTTGGACGCGCGCCCGTCGCCCGCGCCGGGCGCCCAGGCCCCGCTCTGGCTCAACGGCCGCGGCGCGCGCCTTTCCGACGCGGGCGTCGCGTTGGTGGTCCGGCGCGCCGCGCGCAAGGCCAAGCTCCTCAAGCCGCTGGCGCCGCACGCCCTGCGCCATAGCTTCGCCACCCAGCTCCTGGACGGGGGCTGCGACCTGCGCTCCCTGCAGGAGATGCTCGGGCACAAGAGCCTGGCCACGACCCAGGTCTACACGCACGCGAGCCTGGAGCGCATCCGCAAGGTCTACAAGAACGCGCACCCGCGCTCCAAGGGCGAATGAACGACAAGGTCGGCATCTTGATGGAGGAGACGGGCTGCGACCGCGGCGAGGCGGAGCTGGCGCTCGAGCTCTGCGGCTACGACGTGGAGAGCGCGGTCCAGGCCGTGCCGCGCCTGTTCCAGAACATCCTGGTGCTCAAGGGCCGCGTCCTGGTCCGCTCCGAGTCGCTCTATGGGCTCTGGCTCGTGATCCTGAACCTCAAGGGCCGCTCGCTCATGCGCGCGCGCGCCGTGCTCTCCTACAATCCGGCGGTCTTCTCCTCCGAGCTCGACCGGCATTGGTTCGACTTCGAGGCCCGGCTCTACGCCTGCCGCCTCTGGGCGGGGACCATCCAAGCCTCGAGCCAGGAGGCGGAGCAGATCCTCGCCGCGCACTTCGCCTCGCCGAAGGCCGCCGCGTTCTTCGAGGAAGGGCGCGGCCTCGAGAACGAGGACTTCGCCGCCTTGCGCGCGGATCTTTCCGCGCGCTTCGGGGACGTGGAAGTCGAGGCGCGCCAGGACCTCCTCGACATGGGCCAGTTCCGCGAGGTCCGTCCCCGCA
>DATLOS010000379.1:0-2323 GCA_035536155.1 Elusimicrobiota bacterium | reverse complement strand
ACGTCGTCGTAGGTCTCGTAGTGGTAGAGCCAGTACTCCTGGCCGGAGAAGAAGGAGACGATCTCGACGAGCTTGCCCGGCCCCTTGCCGGCCTCGTCCTTGATCTTCTTCTCCTCGGCCTCGCGGTCCTTGGCGGCGCGGATGCGGCCGGTGACGTCCATCATGGAGCGCAGGACCTGGACGGTCATCCCCGGGCAGCGCTTCTCCTCGTCGCGGGTCACGGCCTTGAAGCCGTCCTTGACGTAGTTCTTGTCGACGCTGGAGAGCTGCTGGACGCACTCGAAGGCGACGTGGTGGTTGGTCATCACCAGGCCGTCCTGGGACACGAACGAGCCGGAGCCGCCGAGCGGGAAGCGCACCGACGCCTGGCGCAGGTGGTCGAGGAACTTCTGGTCGGGCTTGAAGCCGTAGCGCGCCTGGATCTGGCCGGTCGGGACGCTCTGGTAGGGATACATCCCCTCGTCCGCCCGGACGAAAGCGACGGCGGCGAGGAGCGACAGGAGCGCGCGCGAGATCGGCTTTCTCATGCGCCAACTCTATAAAGGTAGCCGATCGGCCGGATGAGCATTCCGGGCCCGCCAAGCGGGGTCATAGGGCCGACCCCGCGTTGGCCCAAGTGGGCCTAGCCGGTCCCAGGCGAGGGCCTAGAGCGGGGCGCGGTTACGGAAGATCGGGCAGCAGCTCGCGCTCGAGGTCGCGGTAGCGCGCGACGACGGCCTGGACGAAGACCCGCTTCTCGTTGTGGGAGCCGGGAAAGAAGCTGCCCTTGAAGCCGGCCACCACCAGGTTCCGCAGCGCGCCGCGCGACAGGCGCGCGTGCTCGCAGACCAGCTCCAGCTCGCGGGTCACCGTCGTGTTCGAGACCAGGCGATTGTCGGTGCAGAGGCTCACCGAGAGCCCCCACTCGATCATCTTCTTGATGGGGTGGTCGGCGATGGACTTCAAGGACGGCGTGGTCTGCAGGTTGCTGGTCACGCAGCTCTCGATGCCGATGCGCTGGCCGGCGATGTAGTTGGCCAGGTCCTCGGCGTAGCCGCGGCGGTCGGTGATGGCGGGGTCGCGGATCATGTCCCACTCGAAAAGGAAGGTGCCGTGGCCGATGCGGTTGGCGTGGCACTGCGTGATCGCCTGCCAGATCGACTCCGGCCCGTACGCCTCGCCCGCGTGCACGGTCTTGCGGATGAAGTGGTCGTGGACGTACTGGTAGGCCTCGCGGTGGGCGGCGGGCGGGAAGCCCGCCTCCTCGCCGGCCAGGTCGAAGCCCACGATGGGGACGCCCTCGCGCACGAGGTTGACCGCGGTGCGCGCGAGCTCGAGGGAGGCGGCGGCGAAGACCTCGTCCTTGGGCGCGTGCTCCATGATGCGCAGGAGGTCGGCGAAGTAGGAGGACATGCCGCGCTTGAAGCGGCGCATGGCGCAGAGGATGATGCCGTAGTGGAAGGGAAGGTCCTTGCCCTCGCGGACGGCCTTGGAGCGGTTGTGGGCCTTGGCGGCGGCCTCGAGGCCGGCGGCCACCGCGCGCACCGCGTCGGCGGCGTTCATGCGGGGTCCCACGTGGAGCTGGGGCGCGAAGCGGACCTCGATGTAGCGCACGCCCTCGGCGATGTTGTCCTCGACGAGCTCGGCGGCCACGCGCTCGAGGTTGTCGGCGGTCTGCAGGACGCCGCAGGTGTAGGCGAAGCCGTGCAAGTACTCGGGCAGGTCCTTGTAGGACTCCTTGAAGACCAGCCGGCGCAGACCCTCCTCCGAGTACGAGGGGAGCTTCACCTTCGCCCGGCGCGCCAGGGCGATCAGGCTCGGGATGCGCAGCGAGCCGTCGAGGTGGAGGTGGAGATCCGACTTGGGGATGCGGCGCAGGAACTCCGGCGTGATCTTCTCTTTCACTCCGGCATGGTACGAAATTGAGGCGCCGGGGCGCCCTCAATTCATGGCGGGATAGGCCGGCTGCGGCGAAGCCGGGTCGGTGCCCGGGTCGAGCATCCAGCGCTGGAGCTTGGGATCCATCCCCAGGTCGAGGCCGTTGGCGTCCGCGGCGCGGGCGGCGCCCTTGAGCTCCTTCATGGTCGGGTCCGTGAGGTTGCCGCCGTCGGCGGCGAGCATCTGCAGCAAGCGCCGCATCTCCGGGGTCGTGCCGCCCTGCGCGCAGTCCAGGAAGCCGAGGACGCGGTCCGCGCCGCCGGGCGTGAGGCCGAGCTCTCCCCCGTTGGAGTCCGCGGCCAAGGACTCGCCCAGCGCCTGGAGCCCCGCGGCGAGGCCGGGGTCGAGGCCGGCCGCGTTTCGCGCCGTCGCGCCGCGCGTGCGCTCCCACTGCTTGCCGAAGGCC
>DATLOS010000378.1:0-2924 GCA_035536155.1 Elusimicrobiota bacterium | reverse complement strand
GGCACCTCGCCCGCCGCGATCATCCGCGCCAGCCCCGCCACCAGGTGGGTCTTGCCCACGCCCTTCTCGCCCACCACCACCGGGTTGTTCTTGTCCTTCCTCAGCAGGATCTTCACCATCTGCCGCAGCTCGTCCTTGCGGCCGATCAAGGGCGGCCACTTGCCCTCGGCCGTCTCCACGCTCAGGTTCCGGCCGAACTTATAGAGGCTGGGATAGGTGTCCTTGGAAAGGACCGGGTAGCTCCCCGCGAGCAGGCGAGCGGTCTGGCGGCGCGGGACGTCGGGACCGACCGGGCCTCCCTGCATCGGGTCCACTTTTTCCAAGAAGGAGCGAAGGATTGCCGCCGCCGCCGCGGAGCTGGCGCTTCGCGCGCCCCCGCCCATCAGCCGGCTCTCGATTTTCTCCAGGATGCCCGGCCACTCGGGCTCGAGCCCGCGCGTGACGATGTCGGAGTCGAAGTGCAGGCTCTGCAGGCGGAACAGGAGCTTGCGCAGCTCCTCGTCCTTCCCCTCCTTGGGCGACGAGAGGATCAGCCGCTCGAGCTCCGCCGCCGCCGCCCCCAGAATGGCCAGCGAGGCGTTGGCCCGCAGGATCTTCGCCTGGTTGAGCCGCGCCTCGAGCGCGCTCCGCGGCGACGCCTTCCGGGCATAACCCGCGACCGCCTCGTCCAGATGCGCGAGCGCCCGCAGCCGCTCCGGCCATGGGCCCCGCGGCCCGCCGTTGAGCGCGACCACGGCGCCCCGCACCAGCTCGTCCTCGGGCACGGCGTCCGCCGCGCCCGGAGCCGGCAGGTCCACCGTCACCTGCCCGTGGAGGGCCTCCATGGGCTTGGCCGCGAGCATGCCCCGCGCGCGCAGCGCCCGCGCCCAGGCGCCCTGCTCCTTCGGAGAGGCGCCCGCGATCTCCGCGGCCATGGCCGCGATCTCGAGATCGACCGCCGCGCCGGCGGGCGAGCCCTCCTTGGCCAGCACCGCGACGGTCTCGCGCAGACGCCCGTCGTCGACGGCGATACGGGAGTCGTCGCGCAGCCCGTTCACGAGCAAGGCCAGGCGCTCCAGGCCTTCCGCCGCCTGAGGGTCCCCGTCGGGCATGCCGCGGAGCTCTTTCGCGGCGGCGCGCACGGCGCTCTCCAGCTCGTCGGCCGCGTTCTCGCGCAGCGGCTCGAGGTGGTGCTCCCGGTCCGCGGAGAAGAAGAGGGCCATATCCGCGGCCGTGCCCGGGTCGGTGAGCTCGGCGTCGGCCACGTAGGAGAACGAGGAGCCTCTGCGGCGCTCGCGCAGCTGGCGCAGGACGTCCAGGACGGCGTTCTCCTCGACGATTCGAAGCTGCTGATAGAGGGGAGAAGTCGGCGGCAAGTGGGACAGGGCCGCGCCCAGGAAGGAGAGCGCCGCCGCGCGATCCCAGATCGTCGTCCTCGCCAGCCGCGACATGCCGGCCCGCGCCAGCCGCCGGAGCTTGCGGCCGGACTCGGTCGCCGCCTGCGAGTCGTCGACCGAGAGCCCCTCCAAGTAAACCCACGCGCTGTTGGTGAAGCCGACGACGTGGCCGTCCCGGGCCAGGCCGAGGAGGATGCTCTCCGCCCCCGCCTCGTCGAGGCCGACGGCCTCCCGAGCCTCGTGGTAGCGCTGCGCCGTGATCAGGTCCCCGGGGCGCAGGCCCGCGCGCAGGAGCTCGAAGAAGCGCCCGCGCCGGTCCTCGCCCTGCGGGAGGCGCTCGACGTAGGCCCGGAAGGCCGCAATGCTGCGCCCCGCGGACTCGTCGCCAGCCTTGGTCGGCTGGACCTTCTTGGCGATCCGCCGCAGGAGCTCGAGCGTCTGCGGGCTGAGGGCCGTCGTCGCCGCGCCCGGCTCGTGGACGAGCGCCTCGAGCTCCTCGAGCGCGCGGCGCGCCCGCGCCTCTCCGGCGTCCGAGTCCGCGGCGCGCTCGTTCTCCACACGGGTCCGCAGGAGCATCCGCGCCATCTCCAGCGCCGCGTTGTCGCGGGCCGACTCCACCGCGGCCAGCGCCTCCGGCGAGGAGCCGGCGGCGCCCTGGGCCGCCCGCTCCAAGGCCTCCAGAGCCGTCGGGGGATTGCGTCCCGCGTGCAGCTTGGGCCAGGCCTCGGACAGGCGGGCGAGCACGTCCGCGGACGTCTGCGGCGCGAGCTCGTGGGCGATCACCTCGAAGTCCGTATAAAGGAAAGCGCCGTTGCTCAGGCGGACCACGCGCCCCTTCTTGGCGAGCTCCTGGAGCAGGCCGTGAGCCAGGCCTTCGGAGAGACCCGCGTCCCGCGCGAACTCGTCGACGAGCTCGCGCGGGATGCGCTGCCCCGGCCAGACCCGCCGGCTGAGGAGGTCGGCGAGCGCCTCCGCCTGCCCGTCCCCGGGATCCGGGCTGCGGCCCGAGAGAGGCCCTATCGCCGCCGCGAGCAAGATGCCAGCCTGCCAAGCCGGGAGCCAGCCCAGCCAAGCCGCCGCGCCCAAGGCGAGCGCTCCGGCCGCCAGCCAGACCGCGCGTGCGACGCGCGGGAAGCGGGCCCGCTGAGGGACTTCCGGACGCGGAACGAGCGCTCCTGAGGCCGATTCGGCGTACGTCCCCGCCGGCGCCAGAGCGGGCCGGCGCGCGGGCGAGGACGAAGGCGCGGCGGGCAGCTCCGCGCCGCGAGCCGCCGAGCCCTCGAAGCCTCGCCCCGCCTCGGCCTTCGCCGCCGCGTCCCCGGCCGAGGAAAAGCGCGCGCGGGTCCATCGCGCCAGACCCTGTAATCCGCCGAGGGCCGTGGTTGGAGCGACGCGCGGCGGCGCGTCTGGCCCGGCGTCGATATCGGCAGCGCGTTCGCTTGCCGGGGCGACGCGCGGCAGCGCGCCTGTCGCGGCGGGGACATGAGCGATCTGCCCGCTGGCGAAGGCGGGACTCGCCGGCAAGCTCTCGGGAACGGAGACCGCCGC
>DATLOS010000377.1:0-5870 GCA_035536155.1 Elusimicrobiota bacterium | reverse complement strand
GCCGCGGGACGGCCGCTGGGCATCGTCCTTTATCTCCCCGAGGCCCTGTTCTCCGACCCGCGCCTCTCCGACGAGGACGTGCGCGAGCTCGTGGCCGGGGAGCTGGAGCGGGCCCGGGCGCGCGCCCAGGCCTCGCCGCTTCGCCCCGTCCAGGAGGAGGCCTTCGGCGACGACCAGGTCCGCGCGCTCATGCGCCTGCGGCCGATCCTCGCCGCCGGCGGCCCCGCGTCGGCGCGGGAGCCGGGCCGGCGGGACGGACCGTGGAGCCTGGCCCGGGCGCTCCTGCGCTTCCTCGGCCGGATCACCTTCATCGGCCCGCTATTGCAGACGGTGCTCGAGCCGGGCTTCTACGCGGAGCGCGATCGCTTCTACAGCGGGACCAGCATGGCCGACCTCGTCGACATCGTGCGCGGGGGCGGCGAGATGCGCGAGGGGCTCACCTACGTCTCCGACGAGCCGGGCTTCCCCTTCGGCTACGCGCGCTCGCGCGGCTTCGCCCGGGACGCGGTCGGCGTCGTGCTCCAGTTCGACGCCGCCAAGCTGGGCGGCAAGCTCGCCCTGGGCCACTACCAGCCCACGGCGCCCGTGGACCGCGCGGGCGACCGACCGGACCGGCTGGCGAACTTCTACGTCGCCACCCAGCCCATCCCGCTGGCGGCGTTGACCGAAGCCTCCAAGCTCTCCATCCTGCGCTGGATCGCGGGACAAATGCTCGCCCATCCCGAGGACGGGTCCTGGGAGCCCCTCTTGAGGAGCTTCGAGAGCGCCCTCCAGTACGTCTATCGTCCGGCCGCCGCCGGCGCGCGCCTGGACGCGACGGGCGTCTCCCGCAACCGCGGGGTGCTGCTCAACGTCGCCGGGGCGGATGCCCTGGCGCCGAGCCTCGCTTTCCGGGGCATGTCCTTCGCGCCCAAGGCGGAGCTGCACGTGACCATGGTCGACAAGGCCAAGACGAGCGCCGAGCAGGCCGCGATCACCGACGCGCTGCGCGGAGCGCGCTTTTCCGTGACGCGCACCGGCCGCTACCGCGTGGCGCGCAAGGACGAGCGCGTCTCGATCGTGGAGCTCGTGGACGTGGCCGGCCTCGAGGCCTTCTACCGCCGCGTCGAGGATTCCCTCGGCGTCGCCCGCGGGACGCTGACGCGCCCGGCTCCGCACGTGACCCTATTTACCAGCCCCGCGGGCCGCGGGATCGGGATCGACGACGAGGCGGCGATGGCCGCGACCGAGCCGGTGACGGACGCGGCCGAGCTCGCGGCGCTGGGCGCGGCCGCGCCCTAGTCCGGCAGCCCCGGCGGCTCCCAGTCCCTCTCGATCTGCTCGGGGGTGAAGAAGCGCTCGAAGTCCTCCCGGTCCTCCTGGTCGAGCAGCCACACCGTGTTGGGCGCGCCCGCGGGGGCGGGATTGCAGACCAAGCGGACCGTGCCGCGGGCGCGGCGGAACTTCTCGATCTGCGCCAGGCTCAGCGGGGCGCCCCGGGGATCGAGAAACAGCGGCACCGCCCAGAGCGCGTCCCGGACCTTCCCTTCCCGCGAAGCGGCCCGCAGGGCCAGGCGACGCAGGAGGCGCGTGCGGCGCACCTCCTCCTCGAGCTCCGCCGGGGCGTAGGGGAGCTTGGGCTCGAGGCCCAGGCCCAGCAGGACGCGCTCGCCCAGGCGCTCCAGCGGCCCGGGCGCGGGGTTGGGGGCGTCGTCGGGGCGCGAGATCGCGGCCCAGCGGGCCCGCAGGCGGGGGGAGGCGGCGATGGCCTTGCCCAGGCCGGCCATGCGCTCGCGCTGGCGTTGGGCCATGTCTCGGAGCAAGGTCGCGACCTGCTCGTCGAAGGCGCGCAAGGCTCCGGCGAGGGCCGGGTCCTCGACCACGCCGGCCTGCGAGGCGTCGAGCCGGAAAGCGTCGTCGTCGATCGCGCCCTCCGCGCAGACGGCGGGGCTCGCGTGCTCGACCGCGCCCGCCAGCACGCCGAGGGAGTAGAGCGCGATCTTGGCGCGCTCGCCTTCGGGATCGGCGGCCAGGGCGATCCAGCCGCGGCGATCGCCGGAAAGCCTCACCGTGCCGGGAGGCGGGCCCCAGGGCGCCGCGACGCCCTCGAGCTCGACGGCGCACGGGGTCAGGCGGCAGCTCTCGCGCAGGCGCGCCAGGCAGCCGCCCAGCGCGGCTCCGCTCCGCCGATCCAGCTGGATATGCACGCGCACGATGGAGCCGTCGCCGGGCAGGGCCGAGAGCGCCTCGGACTCGGGCCCCGCCGCGCTCAGCCGAAAGCGAGCCGGCCCCGTGCCGGCGTCGATTTCGACGCGCGAGGCCCGCAGGTTCCACGCGGCGAGGAGGCCGAGCCCGAGTTGCCGCCGGCGCGCCAGGTCGGGCGCGTCGTCCTCGGAGAGGAGGGCCGCGTAGGGGTCGGCTAAAGCCGCGCGCTCGAGCGGCGCGCCGTTGAACTCGAGGAGGAGTCCGCCGCCCTCGCGCGAGACGCGGATGAAGCTGGCGCCTCCCGCCGACGCGGCGCGGATCCAGGAGAGCAGGGCGCGGTCCTTCTCGGCGAGCTGGAACTGGGCGAGCTTCTCGAGGGCCTTGGAGCGCGCGAGCTTGAAGGAGCCCGAGCCGACGTAGACGCCCTCGTCCACGGGCAGAGTATAGGCTCCGGGGCCTTTTGATACAATGCCGAGATGGCTTCCGACGACGGCGCGCCCTCCGCCCTCCAGTTCCTCGGCTGGGGCTTCGCGATCGGCCTCGCGATCGGGCTCTATCTGGTCTGGAAGTACTACTGGAGCTGAGCCCGCGCGTCCGCTACGGCTCGATGTTGCCGACCAGCAGCGGCGGCTTGAGCGTTCCCGTCAGAGTCACGACGTCGCCCTCGTTGGGAATATTTCGGAACGCGCCGGCCGGGATATTGACGTAGACGTAGTGGTTTCCCCGGCCGTGGTAGCTGCCGGGCTCGTAGAGCGAAAAGCTCACGTACTGGACTTGCTCGCGGGTCTTGTAATCGACGGTCTTCCAGCTCAGGCGCGGGGCCCCCGCTATCCCTTCCAGGGAGATGGACTGGTTGTAGAAAAGCTTGGGGTCGCCCAGGATGTCGGGGATCGAGAACGTGCGCGTCTGCTGGGAGAAGGCTGACAGCGCGGCGAATACGATCAGCCCGAAGACGGAACCGATGGCGGCGGCCTGGGACCTCGGGCCGAATCGCGGGAATCTTTTCATGGCACCTCTCGCTGCGCTGGAGTATAGCCGTGCCGCCGCGGCTGTCAATCGGGGAAAACCGCTAGGCCTCTAAGCTAAAATATGGGCGTGCGCGTCTACTTCAAGACCTTCGGCTGCCGGGTCAACCAGTACGAGACCCAGTCCCTGCGCGAGCGGGTGCTGGCCGACGGCTCCACCGCGACGACGGACTTCGAGTCGGCGGACCTGTGCCTGGTCAACACCTGCACGGTCACGCGCGAGGCGGACAAGGACGCGCTGACCTTGGTGCGCCGCATCGCGCGCCGCAACCCGGCCGCGCGCCTCGTCGTCACCGGCTGCTACGCGACGCGCGCCCCCGAGGAGGTCCAGGCCGCCGCCCCCGCGGCCCTCGTGGTCTCCAACGACCGTCGCGAGGAGATTCCGGCCCTGCTGGGCTGCGTCCCGGTCCCCGCCTACGCCGGGATCTCCGGCTTCGGCGGCCGCGCCCGCGCCTTCATCAAGCTCCAGGACGGCTGCAACATGAGCTGCACGTACTGCATCATCCCCAGCGTGCGTCCCGACATGAGCTGCCGTCCGCTGGCCGGGGTGCTGGGCGAGGTCTCCGGCCTCTTGGAGCGGGGATTCAAGGAGATCGTCCTCTGCGGCATCCGCCTGGGGCGCTACCTCGTCGAGGACGAGGGGGGGCGGCGGGTCGACTTCGTTGGGCTCCTGGAGCGCCTGTCGGACCTGCCGGGCGATTTCCGTGTGCGCCTCTCGTCCTTCGAGATCACCGACGTCACCGAGCGCCTGCTCGACCTCTTCGCCGCCCGGCCGGAGCGCCTCTGCCCGTCCTTTCACCTGCCGCTCCAGTCCGGCTCGGACGCGACCTTGAAGAGGATGCGGCGCTGGTACTCGACGGCCTTCTACGCGCGCCGGCTCGAGGCCCTGCGCGCGCGCCTGCCGGACGCGGCGGTGTTCACCGACGTGATGGCCGGCTTCCCCGGCGAGACCGCGGCGGATTTCGACGAGAGCGAGGCCTTCCTCCGGCGGATGGGTTTCTCCGGCCTCCACGCCTTCCGCTACTCGAAGCGCAGCGGCACCCCGGCCGCGCGTTGGGACGGCCAGGTCCCCGATCCGGAGATCAAGGCCCGCGCGGCGCGCCTGCACGCCTTGGACGGCTCCCTGCGCGCCGAGTTCGCCGCGTCGGCGGTGGGCCGCCGGGTTCGGGTGCTGGTCGAGAAGGCGGCGGGGGGAGTCGAGGCGATGGACGAGCGCTTCTTGAAAGTCCGCCTCGACCGCAATCCTGGGCCGGGGCTCTTTTGGGCGCGGGTCAGCGCCGCCTCCGGGGCCGAAGCGGTCGGCACTTTGGACCCAGCGGCCTAGGGGCCGGACGACCCTTGGACGAAAGCCCTGCAATTGTTAGAATAATCGCGGTAAATGGGCGGCGACTGCGTTTTCTGCCGGATAGTCCACGGTCAGCTCCAGGCCAAGATCGTCCACGAGGACGACCTTTGCCTGGCGTTCGAGGACTTGAACCCGGCGGCGCCGACCCACCTGCTGGTCGTGCCGAAGAAGCACATCCCTTGCCTGGAGAAAGCGGGCAAGGAGGACGCGGCGCTTCTCGGTCATCTCCAGCTGGTGATCGGCGAGGCGGCGCGCAAGGCCGGCGTCGACGACGCTTTCCGCGTCGTCAACAACAACGGCCGCGGCGCGGGGCAGTCGGTGGATCATCTCCACTACCACGTCCTCGCCGGACGGCGCATGGCGTGGCCGCCGGGCTGATTTTGTCGTAGCCGGGAAAAAGGCGGGTGATTCGATAAATGGTATTCGTCAAGATTCGCGAAGGCGAGGGCATCGAAGAGGCCCTGCGCCGTTTCAAGCGGGAGTGCGAGCGCAACGGGATCCTCAAGGAGATCAAGCGCCGCGAGTTCTACATGTCTCCCAGCGTGAAGCGCAAGCTCAAGGAGCAGGAAGCGCTTCGCAAGATCCGCCGCCTCAAGCGGCGCCGCAGCTCGAGGTAGTTCCGCGGGCGGCGTCGGGTCCCGGATTTCCGTCCCGGGCCCCGACGCCGCTGCGGTTTTTATAATGAGAATAGGGGACTCCCAACTCGAAGACATCCGCCAGCGCGTCGACGTGGTCGAGCTGGTGCGCGAGTTCGTCCCCGCCCTCAAGCAGGCCGGCCGCAACTTCAAGGCCTGCTGCCCCTTCCATCAGGAAAAGACCCCCTCGTTCATGGTGAACCCGGAGCGCCAGATCTACCACTGCTTCGGCTGCCAGGCCGGCGGCGACGTCTTCGCCTTCGTCATGCAGATGGAGGGCCTCTCCTTCCCCGAGGCGGCGCGAAAGCTCGCCGAGCGCGCGGGCGTGAAGCTCGAGGAGGAGCGCTCCGCGAGCCCCGAGGAGCGCGATCGCGCCAAGCTCAAGGCCGCCCTCGTCTTCGCCCGCGAATACTACCGGGAGCAGCTCCTCAAGTCCCCCGAGGCCGAGCCGGCCCGCGCCTATCTCCAGAAGCGCGGGGTCAACGCCGAGGCCTCGGAGAAGTTCGGCCTGGGCTATGCCCCGCGTTCCGGCGGGCTCATCGCCGCGGCGGCCAAGAAGGGCTTCGACGCCGCGCTCCTTTCCCGGACCGGCCTCGCCGCCCAGCGCCAAGGGCAGGGCACCTACCGCGACTATTTCTGGGGCCGCATCCTCTACCCGATCCAGAACATCAAGGGGGAGAT
>DATLOS010000376.1:0-8726 GCA_035536155.1 Elusimicrobiota bacterium | reverse complement strand
CGCCCGCCCCCAAAGCTGCATCGCCCGCGCCAATCTCGCCGCCGCCCTCGCCGACCGCGACGCGCTCGCCGAGGCCGCCGCGCAGTACCGGGAGGCCGCCGCGATCTGCCCCAGCGCGGCCAAGGTCCAATACGCCTGGGCGGGCGTCCTCCTGCGCCAAGGCGACGCGGCCGGAGCCGAGGAGCGGCTCGCCAAGGCGCTCGAGATTTCGCCCGACTACGCGCCCGCGCGCCTCGCCCTGGGACAGATCCGCCGGCGCCTCACGGCGCGTTAGGCGCTAGGGCGGAAGTACTTCTTGCGGTAGTCCCGCAGCTCCTCGATGGACTCGCGGATGTCGTCCAAGGCGAGGTGGCTCTTCTTCTTCATGTTGGGCGAGAACTCGTGGGGATACCAGCGCTCCACGATCTCCTTGACCGAGCTCACGTCGACGATGCGGTAGTGGAGGTAGTCGTTGAGGCGCGACATGTAGCGCACCAGGAAGCGCCGGTCCTGGTGGATGGAGTTGCCGCACAGGGGCGAGGTCTTCTCCAGGCAGTGCTGGCGCAGGAACTCGAGGGTCCGCTCCTCCGCCTGGGACTCGGTGATCGTGGACTCGCGCACGCGGCGGGTGAGGCCCGAGGAGCCGTGGTGCTCGACGCACCAAGGGTCCATCTTCTCCAAGACCTCGTCGGACTGGTGGATGGCCATCACCGGCCCCTCGCCCAGGACGTTGAGCTGGCCGTCGGTGACGATGGTGGCGATCTCGAGGATGACGTCTTTTTCCGGGTCGAGCCCGGTCATCTCGAGATCCATCCAGACCAGGTTTTTGGGGTCCTTCACGCCTCATGATCTTATCAGATGCCCCAAGACGGCGCCAGCAAAGTTATAATCGCCCGGTGACCACGCCCGCGTGGGTGCTGCGCCTCGAGCGCCGCTTCGAGCACTGGACGATCCCCCACCTCGCCGCCTACATCGCGGGCATGAACGCCGCGGTCTGGGGCCTCGCCCAGCTCAACCCGGCCTTCCTCGGCCGCCTGACCTTGGAGCCCGACCTGGTCCGCTCCGGCGAGCTCTGGCGCGTCTTCACCTTCCTCTTCATCCCGCCGCCGCTGTCGCTTCTCTGGCTCGTCTTCTGGATCTACCTCTTGTACAGCTACGCGCGCGCCCTCGAGGACCGCTGGGGAGAGTTCCCCTTCAACCTCTACTACGGGCTCGGCGCCGCCGCGACGGTCTTGGCCTCCCTCGCCTTGGGCGAGGGCCGCTCCAACGTCCCGCTCAACGCCTCGCTGTTCTTGGCCTTCGCCGCCTTGAACCCCGACTTCCAGCTCCTGCTCTTCTTCATCCTGCCGGTGAAGGTCAAATGGCTCGCTCTCCTCACCTGGATCTACATGGGCTGGCGCTTCCTCGTCGGCGACTGGACGGACCGGCTCACCTTGCTCTCCGGCGTCGTGAACTACGCCGCCTTCTTCGGTCCGCATCACTTCGCCGAGCTCCGCCTGCGCGTCGACACCTGGCGCCGGCGGCGGCGCTACAAGGACGCCTTCAAATGAGCCCGACGCCCCCTCCGCCGGAAGAGCCGCTCTGGGAGGGCCACCCCTCCTACTGGTATTGGTGGCCCTACATACTCTTCGCCGACCTCTGCGCCGCGGCGGGGCTCTTGATGGGCCTGCACCGCTTCGCGGGGGTCTGGGTGTGGTCCAGCTTGGGCGTCGGCGCCGCGGTCCACCTCGGCGTCTGGGCCCGCCGCCAGGGCAAGGTCTACCGGCTCACCAGCCAGCGGGCGATGATGCGCCTGGGATTTCTCGCCCGGACCGAGTCCGAGGTGGAGCTGCGCGACATCCGCAGCATCAACTTGAAGCAGAGCCTGGCCCAGCGCCTGCTCGGCCTGGGCGACGTGGAGATCTCGTCGGCCGCGCGCGAGGGAGTCGAGATCAACTTCGCCGGGATCGCCCGCGCCGAGAAGGTCAAGGAGGCGGTGCGCGGGGCGCGCTTGGCCGCCGGGGGCAAGGATGGGGACTGACCGGACGGTCTACTCGACCGACCCCCGATTCTGCGCGGCTTGCGGCAAGTCGCCCTGCGTCTGCGCGGTCCGCGTGCCCGGCAAGGCCCGGCAGCCGAACCCGGTATATCTCTCCTTCCAGCGCGGCGGCAAGGGCAGCGGCGTGACCCGCATCGAGGGCATCGTCCTTCATCCGCGCCTCAAGGAGGAGTTGCTCCAGAAGCTCAAGCGCCGCTTCGGCTGCGGGGGCACGATCAAGGACGGGACCCTCGAGGTCCAGGGCGACCGCCGCGACGCGGTCGAGGCCGAGCTGATCTCCGAAGGCTACCGCATCAAGCGCGCCGGCGGCTGATCTCCCCTACCCATTGATGCCACCCGCGCGTTGCCGGGTGCTCAGCCGTCGGCGCGCTCGACGCCCGCGCGCAGGAGAAACCCGGCGGCGAGCAGGGCGCCGGCCAGCAGGAACTCCTTGAGGGTGACCTGCGTCATCAGCCACAAGGACACAGCGCAGCCCAGCGGGCCCACGACCCAGGGCGCGGGCGCTTTGAACGTCCGCCGCGCCTCGGGCCGCGCCAAACGCAGCCGGCAAAAGGCGAGGCAGGTCGCGAGGTATTGGCAGACCACGGCGAGGTTGGACAGATCGACCAGCCGGCCGAAGTCGAGCGCGACGACGAGCAGGACTCCCGCGGCGGTGGTGACCACGATGGCGCGGTGCGGCGTGGCAAAGCGCGGATGCAGGCGATCGAGGGCCGCGCGGCGCATGGTCCCCGTCCCCAGCGCGGAAAGGTAGCGCGGCGCGCCCAAGGCCGCGCCGGCGGTGAACCCCAGCATCGAGACCGTCCCGGCCCCCGCCATCCACGCCGCCGCCCAAGGGCCGAGGCAGAGGCCCGCGGCCTCGACCAAGGGGCGCTGGCCGCTCTTGGCGAGCCCCGGGTGCACCGCCAAGGCTCCCGCCTGGATCAAGCCGTAGAACACCGCCGACGCCACGAGCGAGGCGACGACGGCCTTCGGCACGGTGCTCCGCGCGTTCCGGACCTCTCCGGCCGGGATCGGCGCCACCTCGAAGCCTTGGAGCGCCCACAGGCAGAGGAAGATGGAGTAGCCGAAGCGGCCTTCGCCGGAGAAGAAGGGCTGAAACGAGGCGGCGCGCGCATGCGGAAGCGCGGCCAGCACGAAGAGAACCAACGGCAGGACCTTGGCCACGGTCAGGGCGTCCACCGTCCAGGCGCCCGGCCGGATGCCGCGGTAGTTCACCGCGCCGAAGGCGCACAGGCAGGCGACCGCGATGGACTTGACGAGCAGCGGCTGGGTGAAGGCCGGATGAAAATAGCCGAGCTGCGAGGAGAGCGCCGAGGCCACCGTCGCCCAGGAAAATATCGCCGTGGCCCACGCCATGAAGCCCATCGCGAAGCCGGTGGCCGGACCGAAGGCCTCCCGGACGTAGAGGACGCTGCCGCCGCTGCCTTCCAGCATCCCCCCCAGCTCGGCGTAGCAGAGAGCGACCGAGACCAGGAGCAGGCCGCAGGTCAGGAAGGCCAGGACCGAGGCGGGGCCGGTCAGCGCGGCCAACGTCCCCGGGAAGAGGAAGATGCCGCTGCCGATGATGGCGTTTACGCCCAGGCAGAATACGTCCCAAAACCCCAGCATGCGGTCATATTAGGAAAATACTAGAATCCAAGTCCTCCATGTCCGCGTCCCTGGGCGACCCGAGCCTCTCGCTGCTCGTCTCGTTGGCGCTCCTCCTGGTCAACGGCTTCTTCGTCTTGGCCGAGTTCTCCCTGGTCAAGGTCCGCTCGAGCCGCATCGAGCTCCTGGCCTCGGGAGGAAGCCTCACCGCGTCGCTGGTCCGCTCCATCCTCCAGAACCTCGACGCTTATCTCTCGGCCATACAGCTCGGCATCACCATGGCGAGCCTGGGCCTGGGCTGGATCGCGGAGCCCGCCATCGCCAAGCTCCTGGCCCCGCACTTCGCCGGCCTCCCCTGGCCCGCCGCGCGCGCGGCCTCGGGCACCTTGGCCTTCGGCGTGGCCTTCGTGGTCATGACCTTCTCCCACGCCGTGGTGGGCGAGCTGGCGCCCAAGTCGGTCGCCATCCGCTACCCGACCCGGGCGGTGCTTCTGGCCGCCGCGCCGCTCCAGTTCTTCTACCGCCTGGTCTATCTCCCCATGCGCGCGCTCAACCTCTCCTCGAGCCTGATCCTCCGCATCCTCGGCCTGCGCAGCGCCGACGAGAAGGAGTCCTCGCACTCGGAGGAGGAGCTCAAGCTCCTCCTCTCCCACGCCCAGGAGGGCGGTCGGATCCCCCTCGAGCGGCTGCTCTACTTCGAGAACCTCTTCGATTTCGCCGGCGCGACGGTCAAGGAGGTGATGGTCCCGGCCGCGCAGGTCGCGGGCCTGAGCCTCAAGAAACCTTGGGAGGAGAACCTCGCGCTGATGCGCCAGCGGCGCTTGAGCCGCTACCCGGTCTGGGACGCGGGCCTGGCCGACGCGCGCGGGATCGTCCACGTCAAGGACCTGGCGCTCCAGGCCGCCGCCGCGCCGGACCTGGCCGCCCTGGCGCGCCCCGCGGCACTTCTTCCCGACTCGGTCCCCCTCGACAAGGCCTTGGCGGAGATGCGCCGCCGCCGCGCGCACATGGCCCTCGTGCAGAGTCCCGCGGGCCAGACCGTCGGGCTCATCACCCTGGAGGATATCCTCGAGGAGATCGTGGGCGAGATCCAGGACGAGTTCGAGGCCCCGCGCTCGGGGACCCTCTCCCAGGCGCTTTCGCCGGAGGCCGTCGAGCTGCACCTCTACGGCTCGGCGAAGAAGGACGTCCTCACGGTGCTCATCCGCAAGCTCGCCGACGCCCGGCCCGAACTGCGCTTCGAGGAGGTCTGGGACCTGGTGTGGAAGCGCGAGACCTCGCTCACCTCGGCGCTCGGCCGCGGCATCGCCCTGCCCCACGCGCGCCTGGCCAACCTGGAGCGGCCGCTGGTCGCCTTCGGCCGCTCCCTCAAGGGCGTGGACTTCGGCGCGCCGGACCACAAGCCCGTGCACTTCGTCTTCCTGATCCTCACCCCGCTCCAGGAGCCCACCGCGCAGCTGCGCCTCTTGGCGCGCATCGCGACCTTGGCCTCCAACCGGACCTTCCTGAGGAACCTGCGCCGCGCCCAGACGCCCAAGGAGGCGATGTCGGTCATCGCCGCCTTCGAGGCGAACGTGGCGGACTGACGGTGCTATTCCTTCTCGGCATCCTCGGCTTCATCGTCGTCGTCCAGGCCGCGTCGGCGTGGGACACCCGCTGCCCGAACTGCAGCCGCCCTTGGGCCCAGCGCTCGGTGGCCATGACGCCGATCGGCCAGCGCTCCGTCACGAGGCGGGTCTGGCGCCGCGATTTCGGCGAGGGCTCGAGCGGCCATTGGGAGGACGTCGAGTTCACCCACACGACGTTCCGCAACGACTACGAGTGCAAGTACTGCGGGCACTCCTGGTCGAGCACCTCGGAATCCTAGCGGCGGCCGCCGAAGACGCCGGCCCCGCCCAGCATGGGATTGAGGAGCAGCATCCCCCCCACGAAGCCGCCCACGTGCGCCCACCAGGCCACCCCGCCGAAGCGCTCGGCGCCCGCCAGCATCGCGACCGAGCCGGCGTAGACCTGGGACCAGATCCAGCCGCCGATGAAGAAGAACGCGGGGACCTCGATCGTCCAGATGAAGAAGATGGGCACGAAGGTGAGGATGCGCGCCGAGGGAAAGAGAAGGAGATAGGCGCCCATCACCCCGGCGATCGCCCCCGAAGCCCCCAGCATGGGCAGGCGCGAGCCCCAGGTCACGCTGACCTGGAGCGCCGCGGCGGCCAAGCCGCAGAGGAGGTAGAAGGCGAGGTAGCGCAGGTGGCCGAGGCGGTCCTCGACGTTGTCGCCGAAGATCCACAAGGACCACATGTTGCCGATCACGTGCATCCAGCCGCCGTGCAGGAACATCGAGGTCAGGAACGGAAGCAATAGCGCGCCCAGGCCGATCCCATGGGGCGGGTGCGCGAGCCGCGCCGGGACCAGGCTGTACTTGATAAGGAAGCGGTCGAGGTGCGGGCCCTGCGCCAGCTCGCGGACGAAGACATAGGCGTTGACGCCGATGAGGCCCAAGTTGACCGCGGGGAAGCTCCGCGAGGGGACGTTGTCTCGGATCGGGAACACGGCAGCGCGATTATGCCTCAGGCAGGCGCGCGCGGGCAAGCAGGCCGGGAAGGAGCGTCAGCGTGAAGACGAGGGAAGTGACCAGGCCGCCGAGTATGGTCACGGCGAAGGGGCGCGCGGTCTCCGCCCCCATGCCGTGGGACAGGGCCGCGGGGACCAGGCCGACGATGGCCACGCCGCTCGAGAGGAGTATCCCGCGGGCCTCGAGCTCGAGCGCCTTCCAAGCGTCCCGCGAGTGGCGCCAGCTCTCGATGAGGATCATGCCCGTGAGGAAGGAGACGCCGATGAGCACGATCGCGCCCGCGGCGGCGGATATGCTCAGGTTCAGGCCCGCCAGCCGGAGCGCCAAGAGCCCTCCCACGGCCGAGAAGGGCACCTCCCAGAGGAGAAGGCCCACCGGCGTCCAGGAGCCGAACCAGCTGTAGAGGAACACGATCATGACGGCCAGGCAGACGGGCACCACCGTCATGAGCTGGCGGCCCGCGCGCTGGGCGTTCTCGAAGGAGCCGGACCACTCCATGTGATAGCCCGGCGGCAGATGCACCGCCGCGTCGATGCGGGCATGGGCCTCGTTGACGAAGTCCACGACGGCGCGGCCGCGGACCGACATCTTCACCGCGATGCGCCGCTCCCCGCCCTCGCGGTAGATGCGGGCCGTTCCCTCCTGCAGGCGCGCCGTGGAGACGTCGTCGAGATGGATGCGCGCTCCCTCGGGGGTGGTGAGCGGAAGAAGGGCCAGGTCCCGCTGGGAGGGCGGATCGGGGAGGTCGGGGCGGGCGAGAACGTCCACGAAGCGGCCCTGGGGGTCCATGAGCCGAGTGGCGAGCTTGCCCAAGAGGGCGGTCTCGAGGACCTCCTCCGCCTCGGTGACGCTCACCCCGTAGCGGGCCAGGATCTCGCGGTTGATCTCCCAGCGCAGCTCGGGCTGGCCCAGGAGCTGCTCCGGAGCCACGTCCTCGGCGCCGCGCACGCCCCGCACCGCCTTGGTGATCGCCTCGGCGAAGCCTTGGAGCTCCTGGATGCCGGGGCCGAACACCTTGACCACGAGCTCGCCCTTCACGCCGCTGATGGCCTCGTCGACGTTGTCCTTGATCGGCTGGGAGTAGTTGAGCTCGACGCCCTCGAGCGTATCGAGCTTCTCCTGGAGCGCCTGGATGAGCCCCCGCACGGTGCGGGCCGTGCGCCACGTGTCCGGGGCCTTGAGCAGGACCGGCATCTCGATGTTGTTGAAGCCGTTGACGTCGGTCCCGTCGTCGGGGCGGCCGATCTGCGAGACCACGCCCACGACCTCCGGCAGCTCGCGGATGCGCGAGCGCAGGCTCCGGGCCAGCTCGACCGAGCTCTCCAGGGAGATGGTCGAGGGCGCCGTGGCGCGGATGTAGAGCGCCCCCTCGTTGAGCTGGGGCATGAACTCGCGGCCCAGGCCCCAATTGAGGAGGAGGAGAGCCGCGGCGAAGCCCCCCGCCACCCGCAGCTCCGCTCGGGGCCAGGCCGCGACGCGAGTTCCTACGGCGCGCGCTTTCCGCGCGGCCTTTTCAAAGAGCGGCTCCAGGGCGCCCGCCGGGTGCTCCCCGGTCGGCAGCCAGAGCGAGCAGAAGGGGACGAAGATCAGGGCCCCCAGCTGGCCGCCCACCAGCGCCGAGACCAAGGTGATCCCCAGGGGGCGGAAGATGCGGCCCTCGACGCGCTGCAGGCTCAGGATCGGGACGAAGGCCGCCGCCAGCAGGACGGCGCACAGGAGCGCCGGCCCGAGCACGTCGCTCAGCGCCTCGCGCAGGAGCACGGAGTCCTTGCGCCGGTGGCTGCGCACGAAGTGGAGCACCGACTCCGCCGCGAAGATCGCCGTCTCCACGATGATGCCGAAGTCCACCGCGCCCAGCGAGATCAGGTTCGGGGCGTAGCCGAAGGCGGCCATGCCGACGAACGCGGTCAGGAGCGCGAAAGGGATGATGAGGACGACGGCCGCGACCAAGGGCCAATAGGCCGTGCCGAAGCCCGCCGCCAGCATCCCGCAGACCAAGGCGATGCCGAAGGCGATGTTGTGGAAAACGGTATGGCTCGAGCGCTCGATCAAGGTGGTCCGGTCGTAGAGCGGCCGGATGCGGACGCCGCGCGGCAGGCGCCCCGCGTTCAGGGCCGCGACCTTCGCCCGGACGGCCGCGCAGGTCTTGAGGGTGTCCGCCCCCTTGCGCAGGAGGACGATCCCTTCGACCGCGTCGTCGGAGCCGTCGTGGCCCACCTGGCCCAGGCGCATGGCGTGGCTCAGGCGCACGCCGCCCAGGTCGCGCACCCGGACCGGGACGTTGCCCGCGCGCGTGCCCACGACCGCCCACTCCAGGTCCTCGGGCTTCTGGTAGAGGCCCAGCGAGCGCACGACGTAGGCCTCCTCGCCGTGCGTGAGGATGCTTCCTCCGGCGTTGGCGTGGTTGAGGCCGAGCGCCTGGGCCACGCCGGCGGCGCTGAGCCCCAAGGCCGCGAGGCGGTCCGGCTGCAGGCGCACTTCGATCGTGCGCCGGGGGCCGCCAAAGGTGGTGACGTCGGCCACGCCCGGGATCGACTTGAGCTCGCGCGT
>DATLOS010000375.1:0-2343 GCA_035536155.1 Elusimicrobiota bacterium | reverse complement strand
AGCTCCTCGAGGATCCGCCGGCGGAGGAGACCATCCGCGCCGCGACCCTCTCTCCCGCGGGCCTGCAGGCGGAGGGCAAGCCGCTGCCTTGGGAAGGCTTGGCCGCGCTCTGCGCGGGCGCCGTGTCCCGCCCGCGCGGCGAGCCCGAGCTGATATTGGAGCTGGCCTGGCTCGAGCCGCGCCGGCGTCTGCGCGTCGACGCCCCCCGCTTCGATTACTCCTGCCTCAACGCGCGCATGGGCTACGGCTCGGCCGCCAACCTCCGCCGCCTCGCGGCCGAGCTCTCGCGGCGAGCTCCTCGCGCCTTGCTCGGCCAGGGCCTGCGGGCCATCCTCGACGGCGCCCCGGGCCGCGAGCGCGCCTACGGCTCCCGCGCCGAGCTGGAGCGGGAGCTGCGCTGGCTCCTCACCTTGCGCGCGCTGGAGCGGGCCTAAGGGCCCTGGCGCGGAAAGGCCGGCGCTCCATAATTCGTATAATATGGCGAAGCCGATGAAGAGCAAGCGACTCCTCTCCGCGACGACCGCCGCCGGGGTCCTGGTCCTTCCCAAGGCCCTCTTTGGCCACTGCATCTTCCACCTGCTGGGCGTGAGCGCCCTCCTCGGCTTCGACCCGCTCCACCTGCTGGCCAAGGCCCTCCTGGGCTAAACGCGCGACAGGCGCTATACTTGGTCCGTACGTTGCTACCCATGAGGAGCGCCCATGCCCCGTTTCGATAAGTTCACGATCAAGGCCCAGGAGGCCGTCGCCGCCGCTCAGGAGGAGGCGGCGCGCCTTTCCCATCAGGCGATCGAGCCGGCCCATCTTCTCTTGGCGCTGCTCGGCCAGGAGGACGGCGTCGTTCCGCCCGTCCTCGAGAAGGTCGGCGCCAAGCTCGCCGTCGTGCGCGCCGACGCGGAGGAGGCCCTGCGCGCCCTCCCCCAGGTCGAGGGCGGCGCGGAGCAGTACTCGTCCACGACCTTTCGCCGCGTCCTCGACCGCGCGGCCAAGGAGATGTCGGAGCTCAAGGACGAGTTCGTCTCCACCGAGCACCTCCTCCTGGCCATCGCCGAGCAGAAAGGCGACGCCGCGCAGAAGGTCCTCGAGCGCCGCGGGGCGACGCGGGACGCGATCCTCAAGGCCTTGGTCTCCGTGCGCGGCTCCCAGCGCGTCACCGACCAGTCGCCCGAGGGCAAGTACCAGGCCCTGGAGAAGTACGCCCGGGACCTGACCGAGCTGGCCAAGCGCGGCAAGCTCGACCCGGTGATCGGCCGCGACGAGGAGATCCGCCGCGTCATCCAGGTCCTCTCCCGCCGCACCAAGAACAACCCCGTCCTCATCGGCGAGCCGGGCGTGGGAAAGACCGCCATCGCCGAGGGCATCGCCCAGCGCATCGTGGCGGGCGACGTCCCCGAGGGCCTCAAGTCGAAGCGCCTCGCCGTCTTGGACCTCGGCGCGATGGTCGCGGGGTCCAAGTTCCGCGGCGAGTTCGAGGAGCGCCTCCAGGCCCTTCTAAAGGAGGTGGCCGAGTCCCACGGCCAGATCATCCTCTTCATCGACGAGCTCCACACCTTGGTCGGCGCCGGCGCCGCCGAGGGCGCGATGGACGCCTCGAACATGCTCAAGCCCGCGCTCGCGCGCGGCGAGCTCCGCTGCATCGGCGCCACGACCCTTTCCGAGTACCAGAAGCACATCGAGAAGGACGCCGCCCTCGAGCGGCGCTTCCAGCCGGTGTTCGTGGGAGAGCCCACGGTCGAGGACGCGATCGCGATCCTGCGCGGACTCAAGGAGCGCTACGAGGTCCACCACGGCGTGCGCATCAAGGACTCGGCGATCGTCGCCGCCGCGACCCTCTCCCACCGCTACATCGCCGACCGCTTCCTGCCCGACAAGGCCATCGACCTGATCGACGAGGCCGCCGCCGGCCTGCGCATCGAGATCGACTCCATGCCCGCCGAGATCGACCACATGGAGCGACGGGCCACCCAGCTCCAGATCGAGCGGCAGGCCCTTCTAAAGGAAGACGACCCGGGCTCCAAGGAGCGGCTCAAGGCGGTCGAGCAGGACCTGGGCGGCCTGCGGGAGAAAGTCGGCGCGCTCAAGCTCCGCTGGCAGTCGGAGAAGGGCGCGATCGGGCGCCTGCGCTCGCTGAAGGCCCAGATCGAGCAGGCGAAGACCGACGCCGCCCTGGCCGAGCGCAACGGCGACCTTTCCAAGGCCGCGGAGCTCCGCTACGGCCGCCTCCTCAACCTCGAGAAGGAGCTGGCCCGGGCCCAGGGCGAGCTGGCCAAGGCCCAGGTCGGCGAGAAGATGCTCAAGGAGGAGGTCGACGAGGAGGACGTGGCCAAGATCGTCTCGCGCTGGACC
>DATLOS010000374.1:0-4538 GCA_035536155.1 Elusimicrobiota bacterium | reverse complement strand
CAGCGCCCGCGGCCGCCGCTCCGGCGCCCGCGCCGGCTCCCGTCCCGCCCGCCCCCGCGCCGGTCGCCGCCAAGCCCGCTCCGGCTCCGGAGAAGCCGGCCCCCACGCCCACCGCGACCTACCAGCTCCCGGCGGCACCGGCCGCCAAGGCTCCGACGGCGCCGCCGCCGACGGCGACCTACCAGCTCGACGCTCCCCCGGCCCCGCGGCCGCCCGCGCCCGCGCCGCAGGCCCGCCCGGCCGCTCCGGCGCAGAAGCCGCAGGCGCCGAAGCCCGCGCCCGCGGTCAAGCATGCGCCCGCGGCTCCCAAGCCGGCTCCCGCCCCCGCGGCAAGACCGGGCGCGGCGCCCGCGGCGGGGGCGCAGACCGCTCCGGCGGAGAAGCCGGCGCTCAAGTCCCTCAAGGTCACGACCTTGATCACCGTGCGCGAGCTGGCCGAGAAGATGGAGGTCAAGGTCAACGACCTCATCAAGAAGCTCATGGGCCTCGGCGTCTTCGTCACCATCAACCAGCGCCTCGACTCCGAGACCGCGGTGCTCGTGGCCTCCGACTTCGGCTACGACCTCGAGGTCACTCCGCTCCACATGGAAGCCGAGCTGCAGGGCAAGATCGCGGCGGAGAAGGACAAGCCCGAGAACCTCAAGCCCCGGCCCCCGGTCGTCACCATCATGGGCCACGTCGACCACGGCAAGACCAGCCTCCTGGACGCGATCCGCCAGGCCAACGTGGCCGCGGGCGAGTCGGGCGGCATCACCCAGCACATCGGCGCCTACAAGGTCGCCACGCCCAAGGGCGACATCGTCTTCCTCGACACCCCGGGCCACGAGGCCTTCACCGCCATGCGCGCGCGGGGCGCCAAGGTCACCGACATCGTCGTCCTGGTGGTCTCCGCGGCCGACGGCGTCATGCCGCAGACCGTCGAGGCCATCGACCACGCCAAGGCGGCCGGCGTGCCGATCCTGGTCGCGGTCAACAAGATCGACCTTCCGACGGCGCAGCCGCAGAAGATCCGCCAGGAGCTCTCCTCCCACGGCCTCCTCTCCGAGGAGTGGGGCGGCAAGCACATCTTCGTCGATCTTTCCGCGAAGAAGAAGCTCAACATCGACAAGCTCCTCGACATGCTCCTCCTGCAGGCCGAGGTGCTCGAGCTCAAGGCCGATCCGCTGCGCCCCGCCGTCGGCACCGTGATCGAAGCCCAGATGGACAAGAAGCGCGGCACCGTGGCCACCGTCCTCATCCAGAGCGGCGTGGTCAAGGTCGGCGATCCTTTCATCCTGGGCCTGGCGTCGGGCCGCGTGAAGGCCCTCGTCACCGACCGCGGCGACCGCCTCCAGGAGGCGGGCCCCTCGACTCCGGTCGAGATCCTGGGCATCAACGGCCCCGTCCCGCAGGCCGGCGACGCCTTCAGCGTCGTCGCCAGCGAGTCGATGGCCAAGGACATCGCCGGCAAGCGCGAGCGCATCCACCGCGAAGAGGCGCTGGCGCACCGCAAGCACGTCACCCTCCTCGGCCTCAAGAACCGCAAGATCAAGGAGCTGCCGATCATCCTCAAGGCCGACGTGCAGGGCTCGGTCGAGGCGCTCAAGGACTCCCTGGAGAAGCTCTCCACGCCCGAGATCAGCGTGCGCGTGCTGCACGCGGGCCTGGGCAACGCCAACGAGTCGGACATCGTCCTGGCCGAGGCCTCGGACGCGATCGTCCTCCTCTTCCACGTCGACTCCGACACCCGCGCCACCGAGATGGCCGAGAAGCAGGGCGTCGAGGTCCGCCGCTACGAGATCATCTACGACCTCGCGGCCGACGTGAAGGCGGCCTTGGAAGGCCTGCTCGAGCCCGAGATCGTCGACGTCAGCGTGGGCCGGGTGGAGATCCGCCAGGTCTTCTCCATCCGCGGCGGCAAGATCGCCGGCTGCTTCGTCTCCGAGGGCAAGGCGGTCCGCGGCGCGGACGTGAAGATCTACCGCGCCGGCGCTTTGCTCGGCGCGGCCAAGCTGGAGACCCTCAAGCGCTTCAAGGACGACGCCAAGGAAGTCGAGAAGGGCATGGAGTGCGGCGTGGCCCTGGCCGGCTTCAAGGACTGGAACGCCGGCGACACCCTCGAGGTCATCGTCAAAGAGAAGCGCGTCCGGCGCCTCCAGCCGGCGGCCTAGCCCCATGTTCAAGCGCAGCGAGCGGCTGCGGGAGCTCTTCTTCCAGGAGCTCTCCACGCTCATGGCGGAATTGAAGGATCCCGGGATCTCCGGCTTCGTGACGCTCACGGGGCTCGATCTCAGTCCCGACATGAAGAACGCGCGGATCTTCTACTCCATCCTGGGCTCCAAGCTCGACCGCGAGTCCACGGCGAAGGCTTTGGAGCGCTCGGCCAACTTCCTGCGCTCCAAGCTCATGGACAAGCTCGAGGTCCGCTACGTCCCGAAACTTTCCTTCCGTTTCGACGACACCCCGGAGAAGGCGCACCGCATCGAGGCCTTGCTCGGCCGCATCGAGGCCGAAAACGCCGGCCTTCCCCCCTTGCCCGACGCGGGCGCGGCTCTCGACTCCGTGGCGGCCGGCAAGCGCCGCCGGCGGCGCGGCCGCTGATCCGGTGCCCGAGGGCCTCCTCCTCGTCGACAAGCCCAAGGGCTGGACCTCCCACGACGTCGTCGCCGTCCTGCGAAAGCTGACGCCTAAGGGCACCAAGGTCGGCCATTCCGGCACCTTGGACCCGATGGCCACGGGCCTCCTCGTCCTACTTTTCGTGAAAGCCACCAAGTCCGCGGCGACGCTCCAGGGGCTTCCGAAAATCTATTCCGGTTCCATCCGCTTAGGCGTCCGCACCGAGACGGCGGACATGGACGGCAAGGTCACGGCCGAGGCGCCGGTTCCCGCGCTCTCCATCGACCAGCTGCGCGCCCTTTTGGACTCCTTGACCGGCGATCTGGAGATGCCGGTGCCGCGCTACTCTGCGGTCAAGCACGAGGGCCGCCCCCTCTACGACTACGCCCGCAAGGGCATCGAGACGCCGGAAAAGCGCCGCGTGAGCCGCGTGGACTCGTGGGAGCTGCTGTCCTGGGAGTCGCCCGAGCTCGCCTTCCGCGTCCACTGCGGCAGCGGCACCTACGTGCGCTCCTTGGCCGAGCTCGTGGGCGAGAAGCTGGGCTGCGGCGCCGCTTTGAGCGCTCTGCGCCGCGAGGCCGTCGGGACGTACCCGCTCTCGGACGCCGCTGAGTTGGCCGCTCTGCGCGCGGGCGGGGCGGCGTTCTTGGAGTCTCGTCTTAAGCCGCTCGAGGCGGCGCCCGCGTGAGCCGGTTTCTAGTCACCATCGGCACCTTCGACGGCGTCCACCGCGGCCATCAGGCCTTGGCGCGCTGGGTCATCTCCCGCGCCAGGGCTTTGGGGCTCAAGACCCGCGTGGTCTTGTTTCGCGAGCCCCCGCGCTACTACTTCAAGCCGAGCGAACGGCTTCCGCTTTTGTCGACGGCCGAGGAGCGGGCCCGGCGCCTGAAGGCCCTGGGCATCGACTCGGTCGAGATCCTCAGCTTCGGCTCGCGCTGGGCGAAGATGCCGCATGAGCGATTCTTTAAAGAATGGATTCTGCGCCGCTGGAAGGCGGGCGGGCTCTGGGTCGGAAGAGATTTCGCCTTCGGCAAGGGCCGCAAGGGCGACCTGGGCTATCTCCAGCGCGCCTGCGCGGAGAGCGGGGTGAAGCTCGGCGTTCTTCCGCTTCTCGCGGCCGAGGGTCAGAAGATCTCGTCTAGCCGCATCCGCGAGCTGCTGCAGAACGGCAAGGTAGCCGATGCGGGCCGCCTTCTCGGGCGTCCTTACTCTCTCTTCGGCAAGGTCGTGCGCGGCAAGGGGATCGGGCAAGGGCTCGGATTTCCCACGGCGAACGTGGATTATCCTCGCGAGCTGGCAGCACCCCTGGGGGTGTTCCGGGTCCGCGCCTCGGGCGCCGGGCTGGGCGCGGTGGACGCCGTGGCCAACGTGGGCACGCGGCCGACGGTGGACGGGAGCGGGCGCGTTCTCCTCGAGGTCCACATCCCGGGGTGGTCCGGGAACCTGTACGGCAAGATCTTGCACGTCGATTTCCTGGAGCGGATCCGCGGCGAGAGGAAGTTCCCCTCCCTGGACGCGCTCAAGCGCCAGATCGGGCGCGACGTCGGCGCGCTCAGCCCTGTCCGGAAATAAGGCTTCTTACCCGGAACCCGAGCACTCTCAGGGCATGCATGAGCAGCGGCCCGAAGGTCAGCTCCAGCGTCTTCAGCGCGACAAAGAAGATCATGAGAGGGGCCGTGGCCCAGAAGAGCCACGGGGCCAGCGCGGCCGCCCGGAGCGCCGACTGCCATATGAACCCCCGGTAGCGCGACCCTTGGTACGCGAAGAGCGGCAGGGGCCCCTCGGCCCGCAGCGCGGGGTTCTCCTCATGAACCTTCTGGGCGGCCTGATAGAGCCTGGTCGCGGCCCAGAACTCGCGCTCCTGCGCGGACTCCTCCAGGAGCCGCGAGCGCGCCAGGCGCAGCGTCCTCTCGTCGGCGCCGACCAGCAATTGGGCGACGGCC